>JAJRRJ010000003.1 GCA_024279575.1 Alphaproteobacteria bacterium
GATACATTATCCGGGTTGTTGGTGGATTGTGTCGGGGATTTAACAGGCTTATCCATGCGTGTCTCTGGGCGTTTCTTGATGTGAGTTACATTTGTCCCTGACAAAGCAGAGGCCTTTCCCTATATAGGGAACAGAGCGGGTTACACAAGTAAACTCTAATGTTGAACGGTTTTGTAATGGGTGAGATTTATTCCCTGAAAATCATGGAAATTGCAGCGCAATCCCCGATGGCGGGGCAATTGAGCGATCCCGACGCGCAGGTTAAGCGGGTTTCGCGGGTTTGCGGCTCAACAATAGAAGTGAGCATAAAGGTAGATGGTGGGATTGTGAGCGCCTATGGACAGGAAATCAATTGCTGTGTTCTGGGGCAGGCTGCTGCATCTGTTCTGGCTGCCAATATCGTTGGCTCCAGCATTGTAGAAGTGCGTGCGCTGCGCGATCAAATGGAGGCTATGCTTAAGCAGGGGGCCGCTCCTCCGAGTGGCAAATGGGGGGAATTGAAACATTTGCAGCCGGTGCGCGAGTATGGAGCGCGCCACGCCTCAACGATGCTGGTATTTAATGCAGTTGTTGAGTGTTTTGAACAGATTGGGGTCAAACAGAGGTGAAGGGTTTTGTGCAGTTGGTTGGAAAAATTCTGGATTGGCCATTCAAAATTGTGTCTGTTTTTTTGATTAATGTTTATCGCTATACGCTTTCAGCCATTTCAGGGCGCACCTGTCGACATTTGCCCACTTGTTCGGAATTTACCCGTGATGCAATCTGGAAACACGGGTTTTGGCCGGGGGGCTGGATGGGGTTAGCGCGTCTTGTACGATGTGGACCGGGGGGGACCCATGGGTATGATCCTGTGCCCGAGGAAAAACCGACTAACGCACGATGGTATTTGCCCTGGACATATGGACGCTGGAAATAATTTTGTTTTGATGTTATCGGCAAAGCGCATACGCAATTTTGCGGTGTGAAAATGATTCAATACTTGGAGATAAGATGATGATTACGGTGAAATTTCCCGATGGTGCAACACGCGAATATGGCGTTGGCACGACCGGCACCACCGTTGTTGAGTCAATTTCCAAGTCTTTGGCCAAAAAAACTGTGGCCATGCGCCGCAATGGTGAACTCAGCGACCTGTCCGATATCATGGAAGATGGGGACGCTATTGAATTTGTGCTGCGCGATGATGAGGCGGCTTTGGAACTCATTCGGCACGATGCGGCCCATGTTATGGCGGAAGCTGTGCAGGAACTTTGGCCCGATACACAGGTGACAATCGGGCCAGTGATTGAAAATGGCTTTTATTATGATTTTTCACGGGCAGAACCTTTTTCGATGGATGATCTCAAGGCCATTGAAAAACGTATGGGACAGATTATTCAGCGCGGCGCAGCTTTCACCAGGGAAGTGTGGAGCCGGGAAGAAGCGAAACGGGTTTTCAAAGCCAAGGGCGAAGATTGTAAGATTGAGTTGATCGATGCGGTTAAAGAAGGCGAAGATCTGAAAATATACAAGCAAGGTCAATGGTTTGATGTGTGCCGAGGCCCCCACATGCGTACCACACGAGACGTGGGCCAGGCCTTCAAACTAACCAAAGTTGCCGGCGCTTACTGGCGGGGGGATAGTAACAATCCTGTGCTTAGCCGCATTTATGGCACCGCATGGGCCAACAAAGAGCAGCTTGCTGACTATTTGCACATGGTGGAAGAAGCCGAAAAACGCGACCACCGTAAACTGGGCCGTGAAATGGAGCTGTTCCATTTGCAGGAAGAGGCGCAGGGAAGCGTATTCTGGCATCCTAAGGGTTTTGTGATCTATAATGCCATGGAGCAGTATATCCGGCGCAAAGTGAACGCTGCGGACTATAAAGAAATTAAAACTCCCCAGATTATGGATGTAAAAATGTGGGAAAAATCAGGGCACTGGGCGAAGTTTCGCGACAATATGTTTGTTGTGCCTGATGAAACGCCTTCAATGGAAGAGGGGGCTCCACTGCTGTCTGGTGATGCCAAGTTGATGGCGTTGAAGCCAATGAATTGTCCCGCCCATGTGCAGGTGTTTAATCAGGGCATAAAATCCTATCGGGATCTGCCCCTGCGGTATGCGGAATTTGGCTGCTGCCACCGTAACGAGGCCCATGGTGCGTTGCATGGTCTGATGCGTGTCAGACAAATGACTCAGGATGACGGGCACATATTTTGTCGGGAAGACCAGGTACAGTCAGAAACCGAGGCGTTTTGTGATTTGCTGGATTCAATTTATTCTGATTTTGGTTTTAGTGACGTTAAAATTTTACTGGCTACCCGCCCGGATGTTCGAGCGGGAAGTGATGAGGTGTGGGACAGGGCCGAGGGCGGTCTTGGTGATGCGTTGCGGGCAACAGGTCGCGAATTCGAAGTCGCACAAGGTGAGGGGGCGTTTTACGGGCCCAAGCTGGAGTTTCATCTGAAAGACGCTATTGGTCGCTCATGGCAGTGTGGTACTTTGCAGCTGGATTTTGTTACGCCGGAACGCCTTGAAGCCTCTTATGTGGCTGAGGACAGTTCGCGCCAGAGGCCGGTTATGATGCATCGGGCGATCCTTGGAACGCTTGAGCGTTTTATCGGTATTTTGATTGAGAACCATGCTGGACGGATGCCGATGTGGTTGGCGCCTGTTCAGTGTGTAGTGGCAACTATTGTTTCAGATGCGGATGAAGTTGCATCCGAAATTGTTGCAAGAATGAAAGCTGCAGGGCTGCGTGTCGAAGCGGATTTTCGCAATGAGAAAATCAACTATAAAGTGCGTGAGCATTCTGTGGCAAAGGTGCCGGCAATTTTTGTTGTCGGCAAACGCGAAGCAGAAGAGGGCACTGTTTCGGTGCGTCGATTGGGGGCGCAGGGACAAACGGTTGTGCCTGTTGAAGAAGCGATTATGGCGCTGCTTGAGGAAGCAACTCCGCCGGATTTAAGGGACTGATTTTAGATGGATGATGCGATTTCTCGAATTGTTATCAGTGGCCATGAACGCCATTATGCTGATCCAATCCGACTTGAAAAAGGCGAGGCTTTTGAGTTGAGCGGGCGCAGTGTTGCCTGGGAAGGAAACGAAAAGCAAATCTGGCACTGGGCAATTTGCGGTAATGGGCGAGAGGGGTGGGTTGCACAAGATTTTCCTGAAATGCGTGATGGGCAGGCCTTTGCCCCTTGTGACTACGATTCAATCGAATTGACTGTTGTTCCTGGTGAATATCTACATGTGCTGAATGAAACCCACGGCTGGACACATTGTAAGAATGTCAGAGGTGAGGTGGGCTGGGTTCCCTCGCGGGTTTTTTCCTGAGGGAAAAATACTTCAGTTAAAAAAGTGCGTCAATATACCGTGGTTAAAACTTCGATTGTGATCGGGCGGCCCGCACGAACCTGAAATTGCCTGTTATAAACTGTATCACCTGTTTGAGCGAACACCACGTAGTCACCTTCGGCTAAAACCGTTGAGGGGAAAGCGCCAAAGTGGGTGTAAATATTTTCCCCTTCACTGTCCTGAACTTTCCAGTCCACGTCTGCAATGGCCTCGCCACCTGCCTTGGAAACGAGCGACAATGCTACTTGGGCGGCTTTATGGAACAGCGTTGCTTCGGTGACTTCGCCCGGCTCAACGCGAATATCTGCCCGAACAATCGCGTTTTGTTCACCCCATCGAGATACAACTTTGAATGTTCCGGCATTAAGCTGAATCATCGTGTTTTGGTCGATATCAAGGGCTACCGGAATACTTTCCCCGTCCAGACCTTCGGTGAAAATGTCAAATTTCAGCTGGTTGGGTGGAATATTGATTTCCGCTGTAACGGCGCTACGCAACCGAAGCGCACCTGCTTCCAGAATAATGCTTTTGATATTGGGGCCGATTTCCACGCTAAGCGTGTCGGTGGATTGCGCGCGACCATACGAGACGTGCACAACATACTCACCGGGGGGAAGAGAAAAGGAAGCGGTTGCTGCTTCAGATCGAAACAAAAGCGGGAGTTTTCCGGTTTCATCGGTTGTTTTGCCAAATACCCGCCAAACGAGCCCATTGGGAATAATAGGGCCACCTTCTTTGATTTGTGCAGATATAGAGACCGGTTGGTCTGCGCCAACGCCCGGAAGAGCTGGTTCTGGTGTAGGTTGAGGTGCCGTTTGTATCGGGGCGACCGGTTCAAACATTCCAGTGTCGCCTGGTGCGGGTGCTTGCTGCCCTGCGCGGTCAATGCGGGGGTGAGGCTTTGGCTCAATTACCTGTGCGAAGGCGCTAAAGGGCAATAACATCACGACCAGGATCAAAAAAATGGGACGAAAGTAGCGCAACGACAGGGTTTCCCGGGAATGGAATCAGTTATACAGATAGTCTTAGAATAAGAAAAACCTGTGTTACAAGCCATGGCCCTTACTAAGAGTGAGAAATATGAGTAAAAACGTTGAATTGATTAAGTATCTGACGACACGCCGTTCGGTTCCCCTGCCATTTTTGGAGGAGCCGGGGCCAGGCAAAGAAGACCTTGATCTGATTTTGAGCATCGGCACCCGGGTGCCTGATCATGCCAAGCTTTGTCCCTGGCGTCTGATTGTTATCAAGGGTGATGCGCGTGGACAGGCCGGAGAAAAGCTGGCGCAAATCGCCAAAGCGCATAATCCTGAGCTAAGCGAAAAAGAATTGGAAGTAGAGCGTATGCAATTTTTGCCCGCGCCATTAACGATTGGTGTGCTTAGTGTGCCGGTTGAACATGAAAAGGTGGTTGAGCTTGAACAGGTTTTATCCGCTGGGAATGTGGCGTTGAACCTTGTTCATGGCGCCAATGCATTGGGATTTGCTGCCCATTGGGTGACGCGCTGGTTTGCTTATGATCCTGAGGCGAGCACTATGCTTGGGGCCAAAGGTGGAGAGCAGTTCGTGGCTTTTGTTCATATCGGTACCCCGAAAATGCGTTTGGAAGACAAGCCAAAGGCGGATCTGAATAAACTCGTTTCAAACTGGGAAGCTTAAGAGTATTTTAATGGTTTTTTAGGATTGTGTTAACCATAGATTTCTTGCTGTTTGAGGCAGATTAATTTGAGTGTTGAAGCAATCCGGGTTCCACAAAGTCTGGCGCTGGTTCTGAACAGGGCCGGCGATAAATCTGGTGTGGACTTTGATTATCTGGTGCAGACAGCCCTGCGTGAAAGCAGTTTTAACCCAAATGCCAAAGCCCAGACTTCTTCGGCGGTCGGGCTGTTTCAATTTATTGAAAGCACATGGCTTGAAGTGATGAAGCTGGAGGGGGACCGGCTCGGGTATGGCAATTATGTTCGTGCTATTGAACGTGATGATAATGGGAATTATGTGATTCAAAACAGTGCGTTGCGTAACGAAGTTCTTGCATTACGTGAGGATCCGCAAATTTCTGCCGATTTGGCAGCGGCGTTTACTCGACGTAATGGTGAATTTTTAAGTGACAAATTTGGACGCAACCCCAGCCCCGGGGAACTATACATAGCGCATTTTCTTGGCGCCCGCGGGGCCGAGCGTATGTTTAAGGCGGGGCTGGAAAACCCCGACCAAATCGCAGCGAATATTTTTCCGCAACAGGCGCGCGCGAATCAGTCAATTTTTTATGATAACTCAGGCGCCCGCACCATTCGTGAAGTGTATCAGGCGCTGGTTGCAAAGCATGGTCAAAATTCTGTTTCGGCGCCTGTTGCCACCCCCATATCTGCGCCGGCTCCTGTGCCACATTTTCTTGGTGATGTCCCCGGTGGGCAGGTGCGAAACGGAATACAGCCAAGAATTGGCCCGGGGGGAGCATCGTTGCAACCTGATGTTTCTTTTACCTCCATGTTTACACAGCAAAATTCTGCTCAATCCTATCAGCGCCAAGTTGTGGTTGATCCAGGGGCGGCGTTTTTTGTGCAACTGTATGGGAAATAGCGCGACTGGCGTGCGTGAAAATGAGCTGTGGAGTTTTTAATGGTATGAATTGCCTTCAAATTCTCTATTGGGCTTTGTTACACTAATTTCCTGCAAAATTTATGGTGAACCAATCCTTAAGCCTTAGGGGGTAGAGTTGAGCATTAGTGTTCAACGGGCAATTCTTAAAAGGGGTAAGGGAAATGGTTGCGTATCAACATTTCTTGGCGCTGTCCCATTCTGCAAACAGTGATCAGAGGGGGGAAGCGGCGCATATGGTTGCGACTGCTTTTGTTGAGCATACCGGCCCTGAAGACGAACGGGCGGCACTATATGCTTCGGTTTTGGGGTTTTTGGATGACCCTTCGGTGAAGGTACGGGCATGTCTGGCTTTTGGATTGTTGCATTCAGATTTGGCTCCGCGCATGGTAATGCTGGCTCTGGTCAAAGATGCGCCCATTATTGCGCGGGCGGTCGTTCAGTATTCACCGGTGTTGATTGATGTGGATCTGACAGGAATTGCAAACGAAAGCGGCTCACGCGTTCTAATGGCGCTTGTTGAGCGCAAACAGATTTCGGAAAGGCTTATTCAGGCAATTGTTCAGCGTGGAGAAAAAGAATCTCTGGCGCGGATTTTGTCGCGGAATGACATTGAATTTTCTACTGAAATTCTGGCAAAAATTGTAAAAAATCATGGAAGTAATGCAAAAATTCGCGGAAAGCTATTCGCGCGGAAAGAGTTGCCAGGCTTTTGCCGGATGAAACTGGTTGAAGAGGTGAAAAAATCTCTGTTTGCAAGCCGGATCGTCAAAGGGGCTATTGCGCCGGACCGACTTGCGCGATTGATGCGAGATGCTTTGGATAGTGCTACAACCCGAATTGGGGAAGAGGCTGCCCTGAATGGGGAAAGCGGGTTCACTTTGCAAATGCATGAGGAGGATCGGATCAATACCCGAATATTGCTGCATTCGCTTGTGCATGGGCATGTTTTATTTTTTGCGGACTGTATTTCACTTATTGCGGATATGCCGGGGAAAAAAGTATTCACGTTGCTGGAGCATGGATCGCGGGTGGCTTTGAATGCATTGTTTTGCCAATGCGGTATGAATGTTGCGCTGAGAAATCTGTTGGCGCGACTTGTGGTGCATGCGCGCAACGTGGATTTGTCGAATGATGACGCCGAGCGCTTCTTTGTGGTAACCGCACTGATTGAAGAACTGATTATCGAACATGAGGGGAATATTCCCCAAAGCCTTGAAGATGCGTTTCGGTATCTGGATGAGCAAAATGTTATTTTGGCCAGAAATGCAGCGCGGGGGGTTATGCATGTCTTTGCCCAGGATGTGGACCCGGATCAAATGTTGCTTGAGGATGGCTTTGAGCAGGTGCCCGGGCAGGACTGGGATGCCAAGGGAGTACAAGAGGAACAATTGGCTTTACCCGCCGCCTGAGCAGTTTTCTTTTTTGGTTTTTTTAGGGCAGTTTTTGCTGCAACGCACTGGGAATTAAGCTGGTTGAGCATGGCGATCGTTTCCCCAAGTGCCGGATCGTTGGCCGGGGTGTTTTGTTCAATTGCCTGACAGATCGCATTGATTGCCAATGCCAGAATAGGGCGCGCTTTTTTGTGTTCGGAGCAGCCCTCCATCAGATCGGTTAAGGGGCAGGCAATCATTCCGGCAGAATCGCATCCTAAAATCGGTGCATTGCCTTTAATGGTATGAACGCATCTGCTTAAGTTATGAAAAGCGGCCTTGTCTGTTTCAGCGTTTTCATACTCTTTAACGGCGGAGCGCAATTTGTCCATATCTTCAAGCAGCCAGAATTTGAAGCCCGAAGAAAGGGTTTTAAGGTGAGATTCGGCTGCCTCAATCGGATTGAATTTTGGCCTCAAAACAGGCTTTGCTTTGCGACGCAAATCTATGGGTGGGGTAACATACTCATAACCCTTTGCACCAAGATGTTTGGCAAGGGCGGTGGCTTTGGCCACCTTTCGTGCGACAACCTCATCTACAACCGGTCTGGATATTTTGCGTGCATTCCCCATTGGGCAAGACTGCCATAATCATACACTTTATCAAGCGCATTTGGCCTTAGGGGCGTATGCCTATCAGTACTTAAACTGTTCGTTAAGCACACGTTCTTCCAGACTGTGCCCGGGGTCAAATAACAGGGTTACGGCGTTGTTGCGATCTTCTTTGACCATGACTTCGACGACATTGAGAAACTGTTGGCTATCAGCAACTGCGGTCACTGGCCGTTTTTCAAATTCGCGAATTTGAAACCTGACTGCCGCGCGATTGGGCAAAATGGCACCACGCCACCGTCGGGGGCGGAAAGGGGAAATGGGGGTGAGGGCCAGTAGCGGCGAATCAATGGGCAGGATCGGGCCGTGAGCAGAGAGATTATAGGCGGTTGATCCGGCAGGGGTGGCGAGCAGAACGCCATCGCATATCAATTCTTCAATTCGGGATTTTTCATCAACAAATATTTCGATTTTTGCAGCCTGATATGATGCGCGAAACAGGGAAACTTCATTCAATGCCAGTGCATGGTGCTTGTTGCCCACCTGGTCAGTGGCGGTCATGGATAAGGGGTGAATGGTGGTTGCTTGAGCGGCTGCGATTCTGGCGGGAAGGTCGTGTTCATTGAAATCGTTCATTAAAAACCCGACGGAACCAAAATGCATGCCATAAACCGGTATGTTTTGGTTCATTACTTTGTGCAGGGTTTGCAGCATTTGCCCGTCGCCGCCTAAGACCACCACGGTTGAAGCATCACTGAGTTGCGTATTTCCATAGCGGTTTTGTAACGTCTGTAGCGCTGCATTTGCACCGGGGACTCCGCTGGAAACAAAGCTGAGTTGTGTTTTGCTCATTTTTTTGGCCCGATGGTTGGCGGTCAGAGTTTGGTTTGGTTGTGCTGAAATAGTTGGCTAACATGTGGTTTAGGCTCAATCTAGGGTAGCCATGAATTGTGCTTAAGCTCAAGGGTAAAAAAATAGCATTTGAATGCTTGCATGTTGGATAAACAGGTGTTAGCTAGCGCAAAGTGTGCCGGCATAGCTCAGTTGGTAGAGCAACTGATTTGTAATCAGTAGGTCGGGAGTTCGAGTCCCTCTGCCGGCACCATTTTTCCCTTTATATTTGAATAGTTTAGCTGGAAACGGCGGGTTTTGGAATGAGAACATGAGATGAACAAAGAGACGAAAAAACCGTCTCACGGTCTCATATGAGATTTTTGTTCTTATAAAATGCTTTGTTTATGGTGGTGCGGGGTGTTTTATTGCCGCCAGGAAATAACTGAGCCACCTGAGGGAAACCCAAACGTTTCTGCAGCATTGCCCCCGCGTTTTACAACTTCGCTAAATTGTACTTTTTTTCCATTGGGCAATTCCCATCCGGAGGAGCCGGCGGCGAAACTATATTGACCATCTGCAACGCCAAAAATTTCCGTTGCCGCACGAACCAGTTGTTGCCTGCCGTTAATTTCCAGGGTGATGTCCTGATCTGTGAGGTTACTGATTTTTTGTGGATCTACTGATGTTTTTATGTTGCCATACCCATCCGTATAGCACACCACATCCTTGGGGTAATCTGGAATGGTGTTGTGGATGTCTGGTCCCAGATCCTCATAATTCCCCTGGGCAATTTTGCCAAAGGCGATTGGGAAAACATCGCGGGAACGGAACTGGGATCCTTCAACCGCACAATTGATTTTTTTGATTTCGCTGGCTGCTTCCTTGATAAAGGAAAGTGAGTAGCCGCTGTTTACCGCGACAATTTCTACGCCGTTAAACAGCTTGATATAGGCAAGTCCTTCCCCTGCATTTTGTACGCGAGGGGCCAGATTATCTTTTCGCGGGGCGGTGTTGACGAAAAACTTATGGCGCTCGCCCAGTTTTGAGTTTATTGCCGTTTGCGCCAGAACAAACCCGGTTCCAACAGTATCAAACGCAGGAACGGCATAGGGTTTGATGGTGAAGTTGAGGTCTTTTAGCTCATAAAACAGTTTTTGCGACACTTCAGCAAAGGCCAAGTCATGTAAATTTCCATAATCGGCAATTATTGAAACAAGCAAATTAGACATAATTAAATTTCCCCAGACTGTGTGTTCTGCAGAAGAAATTCTAAATTCTACAAAACGGATGGTGTGCGTGATAATGGGGTTTGATGCCCTCAATTGAACTGTTTGTCCACCGTTTTAATCGGTTGGAGATATGAGTGTGAAGTATTGTTGCAAGGAGGAATGATGAGGCCAGTTGTATCTTTGGTTTCGTTACCTGTCGAAGAAAGCGTGAATTTGTCAGCCATGGTCTTGTAGTTTCGTTTTCCTGAATGGTGACGCAGAGGTGTGGCTACACGCTGACAGCGGGCAGAGAACATCACCTATTGTTCCTTGAATGCACGCTGAATTTGGTCCGCCAGGGGTTTGATAATATAGTCAAGCGGTGTGCGTTCGTCGGTACGGATATAGGAATCTGCTGGCATACCCGGCAATAATTGTTGACCTTCATCAAGTCGGGACAATTCATTTTCAGAAATCTCAAGCCGAACGCTAAAATAGGGAATGTTGGTTAGTTTATCCAGCAATGGGGCGGCGGATATATTAGTAACATGCGCATTGAGGTCAGGTGTTGTACGGCTATCAAAAGCGGACAATACCACTTTGGCTTCCTGTCCGATAGAAATCTGATCTATATCTGTTACCAGAACCTTTGATTCAATAATCAATCGATCATTTTCCGGGATTATTTGCAAAATAGGACTGCCGGGTGGCACGATACCACCGATAGTAAAGATCGTCAGATTATGTATGCGTCCAGAAACGGGGGCTGTAACCAGGGTTCGCTTCAGCGTTTCGCGCATGGCGTTTTCCTGCTCCCGCAATTCCGCGATGCGCGCGAGTACTTCGCGCAACTCGCTTTGCGCACTTTCGCGCAGGTCCACATCAATTTGAAGGATTTGCAGTTCCGCCTGTGCGATGGTGCTGGCAATACCGGCAATGGAGGAGCGCAGTTCTCCAACGCCTCCAACAAGTTGCAAATGCGCCCGGCGCAGTTGATCCATCGCATCTTGAGAAACTACACCAGAGTCAGTGGCTTCCTGCTTTCTTTCAATACTGCCCTGCAGAATTTGTGCCTGTCCAATCTGGGACTGCATTTGCGCATCCATACCTAAAATCTGCTCTTTGAACTGAACTATTCTTTGTTCCATCATGCGCTGCTGACCAAGACGTGTTTCCCGACGCGCATCGAACAGTGCGGTTTTGCCGGCAATGATTCTTCGGGCGAGACCGGCTTCCGCTTTTTCCGTTATTTCATCAGGGAAAATAATCGTTGCGCGTCCCTCCAGTTCTCCTTCAAGCATTGCCTGACGCGAAAGAAGTTCAACCAGATTGTTGACTGCAATAGTAAGGTTGGCGCGCAACGCAGCCGCATCCAATTGCAGCAGTGGGGCGCCAGCCTCAACCCGGTCGCCATCAACCACAAATATTTCTGCAACTATCCCCCCTTCAAGATGCTGGATAGTTTTGATATTGCTTTCAACGCTGATAGAGCCTGAAGCAATAACTGCACCAGAAATTTTTGTTAACGCTGCCCATGCGCCGACGCCACCAAAAATCAGGAAAATGGTTGTGAACCCCAAAACAACCCAAACACGGTTGTTGAATTTTTGTTTTTGTTTCATAGCTTAACTATTGGAACCAGGTTTGGAATTTTTACGGGATCGTCGTGCGGGGGTAGGCTTTATCGCAGGCAGTGAATCAATGCTCATTTCAAAAGTACCGGGCGTGGCTTTTATGGGCATCATTGCGTTGTTATTTGATGCGTGAACCGAGGAACCTGTATCACCAGGAGGTGTTTGTTTGGCTCTGATTTTTGCAACCACTTCATCCCTTGGACCAAATTCCGTTTGCACTCCATTAGTCAGCTCCAGCAGAAAATCAGTCAGGCCAAGAATTTTCATCCTATGGGTAATGATGACGATGGTTTGACCGTTATCACGAATTTCACTCAGGGCCTTTGCAAGTGCAATTTCCCCGACTTCATCGAGATTTGAGTTGGGTTCATCCAACACAATAAATGCCGGATTTTTATAAATCGCCCGCGCCAGGGCAAGGCGTTGACGTTGTCCGGCAGACAGGTTAGAGCCAAGGTTGCCAACCTGAAAATCGTATCCGCCCAGTTGCATCACCATCTCATGAATACCGGCTAGTTTTGCCGCATCAATCACTATCTCAGCATCAGGATTTTCCTCGAACCTTGAGATATTCTCTTTAATTGTTCCCTCGAACAGTTCCACATCCTGAGGCAGGTAACCTATATGGCGTCCCAATAGTTCAGGGCTCCATTGATCAAAGGTTGCACCATCCAGACGGATTTCACCGCTTGCGGGTTTCCATACGCCAACCAGCGCGCGCGCCAAACTGGATTTTCCGGCGGCGCTAAGACCGACAATCCCCAAAATTTTTCCTGGTTCCAAAGAAAAATTGACATTTTTTAGAATGAGTTTTCGCGTGCCGGGCACACCAATATGCAAACCACGAACGTCAATTTTTCCTTTTGGGTCCGGCAATGGCATTCTTTCCTGGGGGGGGGGGAGTTTTTCTAAAAACTCTTTTAGCGTGCTTTGGGATTGACGAAATTGCACCAGGCCACGCCAATGGGCAATTGCCTGTTCAACAGGTTGCAACGCGCGCCCCAGAATAATGGAAGCGGCAATCATCACACCGGGGGTGATCTGCCCGAATATTACCAAAGCCGCACCGGCAGCAAGCATTGCTGATTGTAAAAACAGTCTGAGGGATTTTGAAATAGCGCTCAGGGTGCCGGTTCTGTCTCTTGCCTGAACTTCATGATTTATCGCTTCATTATGCTGTTCGTTCCAGCGTTCACGCACAGGCCCCAGCATGGACATGGCAGCCAGAACTTCAGCATTTCGGCGCCCGGTATCTGCAATCTGGTTGGCAGCTGCTGTGGCTTTGGAGGTTTGAGAAATCGGTTTGCGAGATCGAATGTCATTCAAAACAGCAATAATAAAAAGCACAATTACCGCCGCCAGCGCCAAAAAGCCCAAATTGGGGTGAAATAAAAATATTATGCCGATGTAAACGGGCACCCAGGGCGCATCAAACAGGGCAGGCAGGGCAGGGCCGGAGAGAAACTGCTGAACAACACCGAGTTCGCGCAAAGGAGCCGTTGCGCTGGTACTACCACCGGTTTGCAGGCTCATTTGCATGGACCCATCAAATACGCGGCGATTCATTCTCTGGTCTATCTGTGCCCCGATCCGGGTCAGAATTCGTGAGCGAACCAACTCAAGAATACCAAGCACAATATATAGTCCGGCAACAAGGCCAAACAGAACGGCCAGAGTGGGAAGAGAACGGCTGGCCAAAACCCGATCATAAATTTGCAACATAAATAGCGGGCCGGTGAGCATCAACAAGTTAATAAAAAAACTAAAGAACCCAACGGAAATAAATGCAGGAAGACTGGCATTGATTGCGGAACGCAAAGTAAGAAAAACTTTTGTTTGCGTATCGCTGTTTTTGGCCTCTTCCCGGATCATTAGTAAGTCACTTTTTTATGTCGAATTTATATCTAACGAGAAATCAGTTTTTCGCTTCCCTGATATTTGTTTATATCAAATACTTGTTCAAGTATTCATTTATCCTCTGGGTTCGAACAGAGCACTTACAGCCAATTAGTTATCCTCCCCGATTTGCATTGAGATAGGATTAAACTCCTGTCAACAATTTTCGGGAAAGAGCCTCTTTTATGAGCAACACAACAAAGCTTTTACTTCCTCAAATACAGGCTGCGCAGGCGCAAAAACACATTACCCATAATGAGGCGCTGCAAAGGCTGGATGTAATGGTGCAGGCTGGTGTGATTGATCGTGACCTTTCTGCGCCTCCGGGTTCTCCGGGTGAGGGGGCGAGCTATCTGATCGGCGCAACACCAACAGGGGTGTGGAGTGGCAAACAAAACCAACTTGCGGCATGGCAAAATGGAACATGGGAGTTTTATCAACCCAACGAAGGCTGGTTGGTCTGGGTTGAGGATGAGAACAGGCTTTTAGTGTGGGACGGTGGTGCGTGGGCCGAAGTCAGCAGTGGAGGAGGTGGATCAGAAACCGCCAGTAAATTTGGCATAAACACGACTGCAGATTTAACCAACCGCTTGTCAGTAAAAACTGATGCGGTTTTGCTTTCCCATGATGATGTCACCCCGGGGACAGGTGATATTCGCGTCAAGCTTGATAAAAGTCTGCCGACAAATACAGCGTCTTTTTTGTTTCAGGATAACTTTTCAGGCCGGGCCGAGATTGGTTTGACCGGTGATAATGATTTTCATTTCAAAGTCAGCTCCGACGGCTCAAGCTGGCATGAGGGGCTGGTAATCGATAAGGATAACGGGGGGCTGAAGAGTGTGACCTCGATTAACAGCGGCCCTCTGGGTGGTATGCGTAACAAGGTAATTAATGCTCGTTTTGACATCTGGCAAAGGGGTGCAAGTTTTAGTGCAAACGGATATACTGCTGACCGGTTTTATTGTGGCAATATAGATGGGGGAGGTGGCGCGGCAACCATCTCACGGCAGGCTTTTATGCCGGGGCAAACCGATGTCCCCGGCGAGCCTGAATTTTATTACCAGCACAACCAGACTTCGGCCTCTTCCACCCAGGCATTGTTCGGACAAAAAATTGAAGGTGTGCGAACCCTTGCCGGCCAAACAGTTACGCTCAGTTTCTGGGCGCGGGTTACCAGCGGCACACTTGCGCTCACGCCCTACTGGACGCAAAACTTTGGGGCAGGCGGGTCGGCAGATGTTAATCTCACTGATGCATCGCAGACGCTAACCACGGTGTGGCAAAAATTTTCCATTACCCGCGATATGGCGGCAATTTCAGGCAAGACAATTGGCGCAGGGAACTACCTTTCCCTTGAATTGTTGTTCCCTGCATCCTCTGTGTTTGCGGTGCAAATCGCCAATGTTCAAATTGAGCGTGGCGGTACGGCTACAGAATTTGAACAGCGTTACCACGGTCAGGAACTGTCCCTGTGTCAGCGCTATTATACGCAGATCAGCGGGGTTGTCCTGGTGGCGGTTTCAAGCGTTTCCGGTACTTATCCGTCATGGCTGTTCCCCACAACTATGCGCGCCAATCCGGCAATGAGCTACACCTATTCCGGAGGCAGCGGTGCAACCTATGTTGTTTCCAGGGAGGGGTTTTATCAATCCGGCAACCATAGTATCGACAGCGGCTTTTCCCTGAAGGCGGATGCAGAACTGTAACATGAGTTGCCAAGCCATTTTGTCTTTGGAGTCTCCGATAAATTCGGAGTGAACAGATTCTAGATTTGTAGATGTCTTGTTTGGTGATTTTGGAACCAAGATTACTAAATACACTTAATTATATTGATCTCAGATATGTCCCGTCTTGCCCTAATTGTAGTTACTGGTTTTCTCCATCATGTTACTCAGCGTGGAAACCGGGGCATGCAGACATTCCTTGAAGATGGGTACTATGAATTGTATCGTGATTTTCTCGCAGAGGCGGCGCAAAAGGCGGGGCGGATATCTGCTGTTATTGTTTGAGTTCAACCATGTTCATGTTGTTGTCACGCCGTCGGATGAGGACGGTTTGCGCTGGACATTTTCCGATACCCATCGTCGTTACTCGGGTTAAAATAATGCACGATTGTGTTTAACGGGTCATTTTTGGCAGGGCAGTTTGGTTCCGTGGTGATGGATGAGGCGCATTTGTATTATGCAATTGGATATGTTTCGCCACCATATTGCCAGAATTTGTTTCTAAATTTTCCCAGGGAAAATCGAGCCTAAATTGGTGGTAAATTTCAAATGTTACGCCGTAATTTTCGTAAAATAGTGGTACTGAGCGCTGTGTCGCAATTTTTGTTGCTGGCAGGAGCGCTAGCCACTGAGCGGACTACCTATACGGGGCAGGCCATACAGCTTATTTGTGCTCTTTCATCTCAATCCAGGCAGGATTTGGCCGAGTTTGAAACTGAATTTTGTGGTGCTTTGCATTCCTATTTGATTGATGATCTGAAAGTTGAGTTTTTGCTTGTGCAAGGGGCACATGAGGGGCGATTGGTTAAGGTCAATGTGCGTCTGCGTGCGCAAAGTGCAGCGATTGTGCACATTAACACCGGATATATGCAAAATGGTGTTTTTGCAGAAGATTCCTCCAGTGTTTCAAGTCTCGTCAGTTATGATCAGCCACTGTCTGTGTTTTCTTCGCGCACCCTCGTCAGGGGGATTGGCAGTCAACTGGAGTTAATCCCGTAATTAAATTCATCTGGTGCAGGTGCGAAAGATAGTATATTATAAGTGTATTCGAGTTATATAGGAGCTTCGTATGACTACTATCCTCGGAAATAGTTCAACAACTGTATCTATAGAGATTGGCACCTCAGTGTTGGGGGCTGTGGATTTTGGGAACGATCATGACTGGTACCGGGTAGATCTGATTGCCGGAGTGCAATACGAATTTCGGTTGCACGGGGTGGGAGTAGATTTTGATGAATTGCAAGATCCGTATTTGCGCCTTTATAACCCAAATGGCATAACAATTAACGCGCTAAACGATGATGCGGGATTCGCCACATGGGATGGTGCTAATGGTGCTGATTCCCGTATTGTATTTACCGCTGGTCAAACCGGGACCTATTTTCTTGATGTGGCGAGCTTTAGTAACACATCGACAGGTGACTATCTTATTACCGCCGTTGAGGCCAATCCGGGTGGAATGGTGTTTACAGTGGATGAAATTGCCTGGCAGTTGGGAAATAACTACGCCGATTCTTCTTCCAGTACTCCGGCAGCATTTGTTGTTGGTGTAGATGGTTCGCTGACAGTGAATATTTCAGCTTTAACTGCGCAGGGCCAGTCCCTTGCCTGGGCTGCCCTGCAGGCATGGACTAACGTGACTGGTATAGATTTTGTTATAACCACCGGCGCTGCTGAAATTACATTTGATGATAATGATGCGGGGGTTGCTGCTTATGCCAATACGACAATAAATGGTTTTAGTCAGATAACATCTGCTTCGGTTATGGTCACTACCGGCTGGCTGACCCAGTTTGGCACAGGATATAACAGTTATTCCTTTGAAACCTATATTCATGAGGTCGGGCACGCGCTGGGGTTGGGCCATGCGGGGAACTATAATGGCAATGCCACCTATGGCACTGACAATTATTACCTGAACGACTCTTTAGCCTATACAATCATGTCCTATATGAATGCCCATAATGACGAGTTTTCCGGGCCGAATACTTTTGTTGATGCTTCTTTTCGGTACATGTTGACGCCTCAGATCGCAGATATTCTGGCGGTTCAATATGCCTATGGGGATACGGGGGGGCATTTTTTGGGCAATACAACCTATGGAAACGGTTCCAACACCGGAAATGGCGCTTTTGATAGTGCCTATTTATACGGGGGGTCAGCGGCCTTCACAATTTACGACAGTGGCGGCACGGATTTGATGAATTTTACCGGCGGGACCTCCGCTCAGATAATTGATCTGCGGGCGGAGCACTTTTCCAGTGTTTGGGGGGGGCAAATGAATGTGGCGGTGGCGCGAGATGTTATCATTGAAAACGCCTATGGTGGTTCTTCATTCGATACTATTTATGGCAATGACGTCGCCAATGTTATGACCGGTGAAGCGGGTGCTGATACCCTTTATGGTTTCGGTGGCAATGATATACTCTTTGCTACAAATTTTGCCCTTAGTGGCGATGCCGGGGTGACAAATTATCTATGGGGGGGGGCTGGCAACGACGTGCTTTATGGTGCCGATGGAGATGACCTTCTGGTTGGTGGCGCGGGAGCTGACAGTTTTCTTGGTGGTGCCGGTAATGACTGGATTTATATTGACGGTGATGACAATATGGCCAATCTCAATGGCGGCGCCGGGCTGGACCGGGTATTTGTCAACACCGTTGGCTCCACATTTACCCTTGATGTAACAACGGCTCAGGTTGAAGTTGTTTTCGGCGGGGCTGAAAACAACATATTTAACGCGACCGGCTCAAACAGCACAGTCTATCTCATAGGTGCTGCAGGCAATGACATAGTGACCGGCGGTAATGCGGTTGATGTGCTTTGGGGTTATGGGGACCAGGATATTTTATCGGGCAACGGCTCGACCGACTGGCTTTATGCGGGCACGGGGTCTGACAGTCTGAATGGCGGAACAGGAAATGATTTCCTAATTGGCGGTGCCGGATTTGGTGCGGGCGACGGCGCGATTGATTTCTATGTTTTTGATGATAACTGGGGCATTGACCGGGTTTATGAGTTTGATGACGGCATTGATATTCTTGACCTTCGAACTGTCACGGGCCTGACAAGTTTTGCACAATTGTCCATTGTGGGCGTTGACGGGGGGGGTAATACCAGCGTGTCCTTTGGCGGGGATACGTTTTATTTGCTCGGTATTTCTGCGCCCCAATTATCGGCAGCAGATTTCTGGGTGTAGGTAAAAACCGCCTGTCCTTCGGGGCGGTAATGGCGGTTCGGATAATATAGATTTTAGCAATTTTATTTTTTGACAAAGCGCTACTGCTTTCGAGATGTCTGCCAAAAAAAATCAAATAATCGCTAGTGACGCTTTACCCTGAGTGGATACCTTTTTTAGCAGCAAAAACATTCGCTGACCTAACAATGGCTATAATTTTTTTTGAGGGTCTGCAAGGGGAACCTGATCATGCCATTGTATCATATTTTCTAAAAAAATGTGACTTACCCCGTCAATTGATAGTTCTCAAGAATTCAGTGCACTGTTAATTTAGTACGTTAAGTAGCTTAAACATCGAACTTTCGCCCCAGGAAATCGCATTATGGCTGTTACCATAGCTTATTCAATGACCACTACATTGACCGAACGTAGCGCTAATACATGGCTTACCGGTGATCAATTGCTGCCCGACGTTACCGGTTTGAGCAATGGTGGTTATGTTGTTGCCTACAATAATGTGGACGCTGCTGACGGGTATATTTTGCTGGATTTCTATGATGCCGACAGTAATGTCATCGTCACATATCAAGTTCCGTACGCTACCGGCACCGGTGCCATTGGCAAACCCGGTGTCACCCAACTTGCAAATGGCAATGTGGTGGTGGTCTGGGACGAAAATGAAACAGGCAATGAAGGTTTAAAGGGAACTCTTTTTACGGCCACGGGTGCAATTATCGGCACCGAACTGGCTCTTACATCTATTACTGCTGACTTCGGCACACCTGATGTTACCTCTCTTACTGGCGGCGGCTTTGCCATTTCTTATATCGACGGCAATAACGCAGTAATCAGAATACATAACGATACGGGCGGGCTTGTGACGTCCTTATTTGTTGAATCTATTGCCACCGGCTCTCAATTTGATCCCGTGGTAACAGCTCTCGCTGATGGTGGTATTGCCGTAACTTTTGTTGATAACAGCACTGGTAATGATGAAATCTATACACGCACCTATGATGCCGATGGCACAGCGCGCACTCTAAATCCGATACTGGTTGATGCCAATGGCGAGAATAACGAACCAGCAATCGCTGCCCTGTCTAACGGGAACTATGCAATCGCCTATGTTGATAGCAGTTGGGCCAGCGAAAATGGGACAAGTGGCCTTACTTTGGAAATACGAAATGCAAACGGCGGGGTTGTAGGAACGCCTGTTAAAATTAACAGCCCCACTACAGGATTTGATGAAGCAAACCCAGATATAACTATTCTTGCGAACGGGTTTATTGTTGTCACATGGACATCCCCCACCGTCTCTGGAAGCAATATTCTTGGCCGTATATTTGACCAGGCCGGCAACCCTTTAACAATAGATGGAAACGGCGGAGATTTCTTGTTGGCAGCAGGCTCTGAAGTCAGTTCAGCTGTTAGCGGGATAATTGAAGCTGCTTTTGTAACAGTCTGGCAGGACAACGATACCACGGACAGCTCCGGCGGACGCATTACTCGAGAAGAAAATGAGCTGAGCCGCATATCGACTGGAGATGCTGCTAACGACACCATCACCGGCGATGAATTGCCCGACATTATCTTTGGCGGTACCGGCAGTGACACCCTGATTGGCGGCGCTGGAAATGATCTGCTTTTTGGAAACGCTCTTAGCACAGTGGGCGATGCGGGAATTGTCAACTATCTGTGGGGAGGTGCGGGTGATGACACGCTCTATGGCGCTGAAGGGGATGATCTTATGGTTGGCGGCGCGGGAGCAGACGGCTTTCTTGCTGGTGCCGGCGATGACTGGATCTACATAGATGGTGACGATATCACTGCTGATATCCTAGGTGGCGCCGGGCTTGATCGGGTGTTTGTCAACACGGTGAATGCGACATTTGTTCTTGATGTAACAGCGGCTCAGGTTGAGGTGGTTTTTGGTGGCAATGAAGATACCACGCTTGATGCGACGGGTTATAACTCAACAGTTTATCTGATCGGTGCCGGTGGGGACGATACGGTCACTGGCGGCAACGCGGTTGATGTGCTTTGGGGCTATGGCGACAATGATACGCTTAGTGGCAACGGCTCGACCGACTGGCTGTATGCGGGCACGGGGTCTGACAGTCTGACTGGTGGCGCGGGGGATGATTTCCTTATCGGGGGGGCAGGTCTTGGCTCAGGTGATGGC
>JAJRRJ010000144.1 GCA_024279575.1 Alphaproteobacteria bacterium
GGCAAATCCCTTGATCAGGCTTCGCCGATTCAGATAAGTGGTTTCAGGGGTTTCCTGCCCCTCTTTGAGGAACCAGCTCGGTACGGATTTAATCAACATAAAAACTATCCCTTTTTGTTGAATAAACTTTTGTCGGCATTTGAGTTCTACGCAAGGAAATTTTGTTCAATACAAGGTGATCAAAATGCCCCTTAAGTTAGGATTCGGTTAGGCAAGAGCATCACAAAATTGAGCAATACGGGTCAGCGCTTCTTTTAGCTGAGCATCCGAGGCCGCATAGGAAAGCCGAAAATGCCCCGCCAGGCCAAAGGCACTTCCATGCACCAGCGCAACCCCGTTTTCCTCCAGCAAAGCCAAAACGAACTCTTCATCGGTTGTAATGAGTTGCCCACCCACGCTGGTCCTGCCCAAAAGAATCTCAATCGAGGGGAAAACATAAAACGCCCCATCCGGGGTCAGGCAGTCAATGCCC
Organism: Alphaproteobacteria bacterium; assembly: GCA_024279575.1. Lineage (GTDB taxonomy): Bacteria > Pseudomonadota > Alphaproteobacteria > Rhizobiales > Devosiaceae > DROE01. The sequence goes on from JAJRRJ010000144.1 coordinate 473, forward strand.
TCAATATCATTTAACCCCGCCACAACCATATCCCGGCGACGCTGAAACACATTTCGCCATTCGCTCAAAAAATCCTGTGCTCCATTGAGCGCCTCAACCGCCGCCCATTGGGAAATTGAACACGGATTTGTAGTTGATTGGGATTGCAACTTGGCCATCCCTAAAAGTATATTTTCCGGCCCCGTACAATATCCGATGCGCCACCCGGTCATGGAATGGGACTTGGAAACCCCGTTCAATGTCAGCGTGCGCGATGCCAGCGTCGGGCAAACCTGCGCAATGGTGGCAAATTTATTTCCCCCGTAAACAAGTTGCTCATAAATATCATCGCTTAGAATATGCACCTGCGGATAGCGCTCCAATACCGCACCCAACTGCTCAAGTTCTTTGGCGCTATATGTTGCCCCGGTCGGATTTGAAGGGGAGTTGAGAATAAACCATTTTGTCTGCTTGCTTATCACCCTTTCAAGTTTCTCTGGTGTCAGCTTAAACCCCGATTGTGCGTCAGCGTGCGCAAAAACAGGGGTTGCCCCCGCAAGACGAACCATATCAGGATAGGAAACCCAATAGGGTATGGGAATGACCACCTCGTCCCCCCGGTTAAGCGTTGCCATAAGCGCATTAAAGATAATTTGCTTCCCCCCACTCCCCACAAAACACGCCTCAGCACGAACGTTCAGATTGTTATCGCGCAAAAACTTTGCGGCCACCGCGTCTTTAAGTTCACTGATCCCGGCAACATTTGTATATTTGGTTTTCCCCATCTCAATGGCGCGGATCGCCGCCTGCTTGATATGCTCAGGCGTGTCAAAATCAGGCTCCCCGGCACTCAACGCAATAACATCACGCCCCTGCAACACCATTTCCCGCGCCTTTTGAGAAATTCCAACAGTGGCAGATGGGGCAATGCGTCCCAGAGTGTCAGCTAATTTTTCCATGACTTTTTGTTTCCACCATTCCCTGATTTGAAAAATAATTAGAACGTCGCGTTATAAGACGCAAGCAGGTAGACGCCACATTGTAGCCACCAAATCGTAACCAAAACGCCTTGGCACCCGCATAAATCGCCCCCAATCCGGGTGTAACCAATCCTTCAACCCCATTTTTGTTCCACAAGAAATAGAAATGCGACTGTCCCATGAAGATATTTTTTATAACTATCTATGCCCTCCTCACCCTGATCACATTGGCGGCCTTGGCGACCCCGCAAGCGGTTGCTATCAACTTTATTCCAGACGCCGATGTGGGAGCGCTGGTGATGATCGGATCAATTGCCATATTAATGAGCGCACTTGTTATTGAAATTTGGCGTCAAACCGGCCCCAAACCTCAATCAGAACTGCAAAAGGAAATATCAGCAGCATCCAAAAGCAAGCCCTCCGAAAACTGACCTTTTCTTCACACAAAAACCCTGGCAACCGGCATCTGGCCGGTTTTTTCTTGTGCATTTTCAATAAAGTAGCAGTAAATGTTACCATCCTGTCCGTTTTTTCATATTGCGGACAGCTTCCAGCAATCCTCCCCCATCTATCTTTGATCCTGCCAAGCCCCCTTTGGCAAACCTAAACCAAAAAGGATCATCAGATGAACAAGCTCACAACAACTTTGCTCGCAACAGCCCTTGTAAGCACCCTTTCCATGACCATATTTGCCTCAGCTGCAACCGCAAACGGCCCCCAGCAGGGCAACAGATTTTCCGAACGCGCCAGCCCCGTTCGCTTTGTTTGTAACGACAAAGCCGCCGAGCGGATAGAAACCGGTCTGACGCGGATGGCCGCCCGCCTTGATCTCACTGATGCCCAAACGACAACTTTTGAAACATTCAAAACTGCGGCCCTAAGCGCTCAGGCCGCGTTTGCGCAATCCTGCGACCAATTCAAAATGGCAAATCAGGACCAGCCCAAAGAAAATTTGGGGCTGATTGATCGCCTGAACAACCGTCAGGCCATGATGGGCGCTCAACTGTCATCAATGGGCGATGTAATGCCAGAATTTGAAGCTTTTTTTACCAGCCTGACTGATGAACAAAAGGCACAAATGCGCCCAAATCGCATGGGGAACCGCAACAGCCATGGATCAAATAGCGGACCAAACAACGGGCAAAACTGCAATAACCGCAATAGCTAATGCATTTGCTGCCCCGGGGCGCGCAAGTTATCCCCCTTGAAAACCACGCGCCCCAAAAAAGTACACCATACACCCGCACCAGAAGCGATTTTTTCCCAAATTATTCGCCCCTGGATAAAGAAGCCCTGCTCTTAGCCGTGTCAGGGCTTCAATCATTTCCCCCTCACATTATAGCACAGGAATAAAACTGGTATTGCTCTCACCGGCACAAAAAGATACCACTTGAAAGCCGGTGCCGGACCAAGGTACCAGAACATTACTTTTTTGCACGCATTCAGCAGGTGACACCAGACATGGTAAATTCCAATGTTCCCCTTGATTCTGCGAAAATTCGTGCCTTGTTTCCCGCCTTTAGTGCACCAAACCTTCAAGGGCAGGCTTTTTTTGAAAATGCAGGCGGATCCTATACCTGCCAACCAGTGCTGGATAAACTGGATCGCTATTATCGCCAAACAAAAGTGCAGCCCTATGCACCATATCCCGCCTCAATAGAAGCGGGAAACGCCATGGACCTTTCCTATGAGCGTATTGGCGCTGCAATGGGATTGGCGCAGGAGTGGATACACTTTGGCCCCTCCACCTCGGCCAACGCCTATGTGCTCTCACAGGCCTTTTCCCAGTGGCTCAACCCCGGCGACGCGATCATCGTCACCAACCAGGATCACGAAGCAAATTCAGGGTTTTGGCGACGGTTGCAAAATCACAATATTGAGGTGCGCGAATGGAAAATGGATCCCCAAAGCGCCAGTTTGAACATTGCTGATCTGGAAAACTTACTCGATGAAAAAGTGCGTTTCGTTTCATTTCCCCATTGCTCAAATATTGTGGGAGAAATAAATCCGGCCAAACAGATTTGTGCGACCATTCATGCCGCCGGTGCATTGGCCATTGTCGATGGGGTTTCCTACGCTCCCCATGGCCTGCCTGATGTCAAGGACATGAACGCCGACATCTACTTTTTCTCCGCCTATAAAATGTATGGTCCCCATGTGGGCACCATGGCAATCCGCCCGGAACTCGCTATGGACCTGCCCGTCCAGGGGCACCACTTCAACAACAACGCCCCAAGATACCGCCTTACCCCCGCAGGGCCGGATCATGCCCAGATTGCCGCCATGTCAGGTATCGTTGACTATCTGGAAATAATTGCAAAGCTTGCCGGCGAAAAAGTCTCCGGTGATACACCGTTTCAACGCGCCCACAATGCAATGCGCGCCACAGAAGAAAATCTCATGCAACCGCTTCTGGACTGGCTTTCAAAGCGCAATGACATACGTCTCATTGGCCCCGCACATGCTGAGAGCCGTGCGCCAACCATCGCAATTTCGTCGAACATTCCTGGGTTTGAACTGGCCCAACGGCTGGCAAAACACAACATCATGGCCGGTGGCGGCGACTTTTATGCCCAGCGAACTCTTGAGGGGCTGAAACTGGACCCGGCCCACGGGGTGTTGCGCCTGTCTTTTGTTCACTACACAACACAAAATGAAATAGATCAGCTTATCAGCGCGCTGTCCAAAGAGCTGTAATTCCAAAAACAAAGAACAAACAACATGGCCCGCAATCGCGCGATATTTTTACTGCTTGGCGCAGCCTTTTTTTGGGGCATGGCCTTCATTGCGCAAAAAAGCGCCATGGATCATATGGGACCCCTTACCTTTATCGCGTCGCGTTACCTTTTGGGCGGCCTGATAATTCTCCCGTTCGCATTCATGGAATACAAACGGGTCCGGCCAGATATTTCCCCACGCCAATGGCTTCTGATTGGGGTCCTTTGTGTAAGTTTTTTCCTTGGGTCATGGCTCCAGCAATGGGGTTTGATGACCACAACAGTGACCAATAGCGGTTTCCTGACCGGAATTTACGTTCTGTTTGTACCCTTACTACAATGGCTGGTGTTCAAAACCCGACCCCACGCGATCATATGGTATTGCGCCTCACTTGCTTTCCTTGGGCTTTATTTAATGAGCGGGGCCAGTGTTGCCCCCTTTGGAATCGGTGACTATCTGGTATTATCCAGCGCTGTATTCTGGGCGGCTCAGGTGTTTTTACTGGGTTATTTATTGCCAAAAATCGGCCTGCCCCTGGTTGTTTCCGTCATTTGCTTTTTAAGCGCCGGTTTAATTTCTTCCATTGGTGCTATCGGGTGGGAGACGATATCTGTGCAGGTATTTCAGAACGGTTGGGTGGAAATCGCCTATGCAGCGGTTTTTTCCACCGCCATCGGCTTCTCCTTGCAGGCCATGGGCCAACAACATATGCCAGCGGCCAATGCCGCCATCATCGTTTCTGCTGAAAGTCTGTTTGCCGCTGCCGGAGGCGCAATCCTTCTGGGAGAGCGCCTAACCGGGCTGGGCTACATTGGCATTGCCCTGATATTTTTTGCCATAGTGGCAGTGGAAGCCGTTCCCATCTACGTTGCAAAGCAAAGAAACAGACAACCAGCTTCCTGATTTTGCAAGGTTTTTAGGAAATGCGCGACAATGTGAAACCCTCACAGAAAAATGCATATGCACATCCTGTTACCTGAACTTTGTTCTGACCAAGAATTTTGACGCTGCCGTCAAGAGTCATCCCGTAAATAGAAATTTTACCCCGCCATTCGGCAAGGCGGGCCCGATTACCCTCATAAATGACGTACTTGTTCAGTAACTGAATATTACGATCATTGATTTGATCCGGCTTTATCCAGATAAGCTTGACACAAATCTGTGTGCCATCACCACACAAACTCACATCATAGCGAGCATCACCTGCATCCGCTGCCCAGACCCCGTTAGGATTGAAATTTTGCAACAACGTCCCCTGGCCCATTGTTGCAACGGGGAAAGCCATCATTGGAATCACCAATACCCACGCCACGAGTCGTTTAATAAAAATGCTTTTCATAGTAGAATTGCCCTGTACTTAAGCCGCCCGCCTGGCGTCAGTTTATTTCAAAATTTGTCCAGATTATGAAACTGAGGCGTATAACAAACACTCTTTCGTCCTCCCCGATACGGAGCTAAGCTCCACTTTCTCCTGTGCATCAATAAATTTGACCCTTTCAAATCAAGATTTCGCACACTAAAAATATCCCCACGCATACGCAAAAGGGGCGGCTTTTATGGCGAAACTCTACTTTTCCTACGCAGCAATGAACGCGGGAAAATCAACTATCCTGCTGCAGGCGTCGCACAATTACCATGAGCGCGGTATGCAAACCCTGCTCTATACTTCTTCCCTTTATGCAAAAATGGATAAACACTCCATTACATCAAGGATCGGCATAACCGCACCAGCGCGCCTCTACGACAACAAGTTGGATTTGTTCGCCCAAATCAAACAACGGATTGAAGAAGGTCCCCTCCACTGCATTTTTGTCGATGAAGCCCAGTTCCTCCCCAAAGATCAGGTCTGGCAGCTGGCCCGGGTAGCAGACAGAATCAGACTGCCGGTAATGACCTATGGTTTGCGCACCGATTTCCAGGGAAACCTGTTTGAAGGATCACGCGCACTGCTCGCCATAGCCGATGTTTTACGCGAAGTACGCACCATTTGCGAATGCGGCTCCAAAGCGACAATGGTGGTGCGCATGGACGAACGCGGCAATGTGTTAACCAAGGGCGATCAGGTGGCCATCGGCAAGGACGTTTATGTTTCCCTGTGCCGCAAGCACTGGGAAGAGGCAACAGGGCGCTGGCCTGCTGCGGACAGTGCAAGTCCAAAATTTGCATTCGACGAAGAAACTCTGACTGAGAAAAAAGACCCATGAAGAAAGCGTCCTCTGACCACGAGCCAACCGGTCAATTGACCATTCGCACCCTTGCCATGCCAGCCGACACTAATCCCGCTGGCGATATTTTTGGGGGATGGGTCATGAGCCAGCTCGACATTGCCGGTGCCATTGCCGCCTCAGAGCGCGTGCGCGGACGAACAGCAACGGTTGCCGTTGAAGCAATGACCTTCATTGCGCCCGTCAAGGTTGGAGATGTTCTTTGTGTTTATTGCGAAATCAAATCCATTGGCACCACCTCCATTGCCATTGGCGTTGAGGCATGGGCACGCAGACATCGCTACAAGGATCGGGTTAAAGTAACCAAAGGCACCTTTATTTATGTGGCGTTGGATGACAAAGGCAACAAGCACGTCATCGCAAAATAGTCAGACTTCTATACTAATTCTTTCCATTTGATAGAGCATCCCGCCGAAGCAATTTGCTCGGTGGGGCCCTTTCCGGTGCGTGCAATTTCCTCCATTGCCAGCAGCAAATCCCGTTTTGCCCCGGCAGGTAGCGGGTTCATCCGCCCCTTGTCGATCCGGCCACGATATTCAATTTTCCCATCGCTGTTGATCCCGAAAAAATCCGGCGTACATTGCGCATCATAAGCCCGCGCCACTTCCTGACTTTCATCATGCAGGTAGGGAAACACAAAAGCACTTTCCCTCGCAAAACCCACCATATTCTCAAAAGAATCCTCCGGGTGAGAAGTCGCATCATTTGAACAGATTGCCACAAACCCAATTCCCTGCTCCTTAAGTGCCGATGCATCAGAATTAAGCCGATCGACAATGGCTTTCACATAAGGGCAATGATTGCAGATAAAAACCACAACCGCACCATTTTTCCCCATCACATCCAAAAGAGAAACCGGCCCCCCGCTGGTAGAAGGCAGGTTAAAATCGGGGGCATTAACGCCAAGTAGTGGATTTAAAACACGCATATTTTTTCCTATTCAACGCTTAAATCAGAGGAAGCCAACACCTCGCCGGTATCACGCATTCTATAGCGCACCTCATAAAGCCCCGCTGAACCGGGAGCATACAAAGAAATTGATGCCCCCTGACTTGCGCGCGCTTCAGAAATCGGACGTGCGTCCGCCTCCGCCCCTGCAGGAACAATCTCAATAAAGTCATTGCGATTGCCAGGTCCAGTCCACTTCACCTGCACCACACCCCCCGGCACAACCAAAGGAGTTGCGGCCAGAGTTGCAACTGCCGGTGCCAACGTCAACGGCACACTTACAAGGGTTCGGTCCGACCCATAAAGCACATAACGCACCTCATAAGCACCCAGTACCCTTGGCACACCAAACACAGCCGGAGATCCCTTCCGCGTACGCGCAAATGTCAGATCCGTGCCCTCTGGTGCACCAACCTCGGCAATGGTGATATAATCATTACCATTGTCAGGGCCGCTCCACTCAACTTCAATTTTGCCACCCGGCACAGGATTATTCGTTATTTCCAGCGACCCCGTAAGTGCCGTCAATTCAATGGTCCGGCTAACCAGTGTCCGATCAGAGGAATAAATCACATAGCGGATTTCGTAAGTACCGATGGCATCCGGTGCCGTAATTGTAACCCTTGAACCATCACGCGTTCGCGCAAAATCCAGATCCGTTCCCTCAGGTGCACCCACTTCAGTAATCGTAATATAGTCGTTGGAATTATCCGGGCCGGTCCAGGTAACCTCAAAATCAGAGCCGGCTGGCACACTGGCCGGAGCCTCAAGCGTTCCTGAAACCGCACTCACTTCAATTTCGCGCATAACAAGGGTACGGTTGCTTTGGTTCAGCACATAGCGGATTTCATAAGTGCCCACCCCGTCAGGCGCTGAAATTTTGGCCGGGGATCCATTTGCAGTATAGGCATAATCCAGATAACTGCCCTCGTCTGCACCTTTTTCAACGATGGTGATAAAGTCACGCGCATTGTTTGGCCCATCCCAAACCACTTCAAATTCAGCCCCCCCCGCAACACTGTCCGGTGCCTCAAGCGCACCCGAAATAGCCGTCACCTCAATATCCTGTGACACAAGGGTGCGGTCGCTTTGATTGATCACATATCGAATTTCGTAAATTCCTACGTCTTCAGGAGCCGTTATACTGGCCGGTGACCCGTTAGCTGTATAGGCATAATTCAGATAACTACCCTCATTTGCGCCTTTTTCAACGATGGTGATAAAATCCCGTGCACTGTCAGGGCCGGTCCACACCACTTCAAATTCCGCCCCCCCCGCAACACTGTCAGGTGCCTCAAGCGTGCCCGAAACAGCCACAACACCAATTGTCAAACTGGCAAGGGTTTTATTCGTCGGGCCATGCACATAACGCAACTCAAAATCCCCTTCGCCATCGGGAGCCATCACCTCAGCCGGCGCACCCTTATTTGCATAAGCGTAGTTCAAATAGGCACCTTCTCGCGCATCAGGTTCCACAATGGTAATAAAATCCCGCGCATCATTAGGACCGGTCCACACAACCTCAAACACAGACCCCGCCACCACACTGGTCGGTGCCCCAAGCGTCGCCATCAACACTTCAATTTCTACCGGCACCTGCAAAGTCAGATTGCCGGCGTCCTCCAAAACAGAAAATTCCATTCCCCCCGAAACCTTTGGTCCTGAAACCAAAACCATATATTTTCCAGCTTCAATTTCGCTGCTCATGCTATCTGTGTTGCTGGCTTCTGCAATTACATCACCACCACTGACCTGCACTTTCCAGTCCATCGGCGTTACAACCTGATTGCCATCCTGATCAACAGCAACAAATGTCACCTGCGGCATCACCGCAACGACAACTTCGTTCAAAGCCACTTCCAGCGCTGCCCCATCCTCGGCAAGTATAAACTTCCCCCCTGTATTTTCAGCCAGGCAGGAAATTTGCCGCCCCTCTTCAGCCGAAAGACCAAACCCCACCACATGGGCAGTAAAATCCCCTCCCTGTTGCTCCAGAAGATTTCCCAGCGCGCACACATCGGCAGAACAGGTTTCAATCCCATCAGTAATCAGAATAACTGTAGCCTTGTCCTCGGTATAACGCAGCTCATCTGCCGCTATCTGCACTGCCGCACTCAAGGGTGTTTTTCCCAGAAAACTCATATTATCCACCGCTTCGGAAATCTGCGAAGCTGTGCCCGTTGCAGCAGGAACAACCAATTCAATATCTGAACAGTTTCCCTTTTCCCGGTGTCCGTAGGCAATCAGTCCAAGTTCGGTGGTTTCAGGCACACCGGGCAAAACACTGCGCAAGGTTTCGCGGGCAATGGCTAGTTTTGGCACACCATCAATTTGCCCCCACATGGACCCAGAACCGTCCATGACGATCATGACCCGCTCCTGAGCAAGTGCGCCGTGTGTCGTTGCCACTGCGCCAACCA
>JAJRRJ010000145.1 GCA_024279575.1 Alphaproteobacteria bacterium
CGTGTGTGGCAGGCTTGTATCTGTAATGTTTGGCTGCGATCGACGTAAAATCGCCTTAACGCGCGCCACCAGTTCGCGTGGCGAAAACGGCTTGACCAGATAGTCATCGGCCCCCATTTCAAATCCACGAATTCTATCCCGCTCCTCCCCCAAAGCTGTGAGCAAAAGAACCGGCATATTGTGATGTTCACGAATTGTTGCGCAGATATCAAGCCCATTATTATCTGGCATCATTATATCCAGAACGGCGATATCAAATTTGACCCGCTGAAGTTTTTTTAGAGCCGCCGAGCCGGTGGCAACTGCGGTAATTTCAAATCCGCTTACCGAAAGGTAAGAACCAAGCAGGTTTCGGATGTTGTCGTCATCTTCGGCAATCAGAATTTTTTGGTTTTTAAAGCTGTTTGGCTCAGGGAGCATGCTAAAATACTTCTTCGTTTGACGGTGCAGAGTGGTTTTAGCGCACACTATAGCCAGAATAACAGGCCTGTAACATGCTTGTGTTGGCCCCTTACCCAATCCTAACTTTAACCAAACGAAGTCAAAACAAAGCAGATTTAGACATGTCCTTACATCACGGCGTTCATTTTCGGGCGGCGCAGATGGGAAATTTTATAGCAAACTCAAACAAGGACACCTTTTATGAAAAAAATTCTAACGCTTGGCGCAGTCTCCGCCCTTTCAATGCTTATGGCGACTTCAGCCTTTTCAGCAACCTACAAAATCACCATCACCAACACTATGGGAGTTGAATTAATTGCACCCATCGTTGTGGTTGCCACAGCCCATGACAATAAAATTTTCTCCGGAAATTACGTTACAGCCGCTGCTGAAGAACAAATCCTGACCGGCGACCCGGCCAAACTGGTTGGCATTATCGGATCGGACGCATCCGTTGCCACCGGCACTGATGGCCCTCCGGGGGTTCTTTTAGCGCCAGGCAAATCAGTCACCTTCCAGTTGGATACCGAAGTGAAAGAACTGCGGTTTTTGGCAATGGTTGCGCCCACCGAAGTGCCTGACAATTATTTAACCGCTGTTGTGAACCTGAGTGGCGATATAATGGGCGATGACATGATGGATGACGATATGGCTGCGGAAGAAATGTCTGATGATGACATGATGGACGACGATATGGCCGAGGAAGAAATGTCTGACGATGATATGAAAGACGATGACATGATGGGGCATGAAGCGATCAAGGCGGAGTTTTCGCGCTATGACATTGGCCATGATGAAGGCACCAAATCCATCACCCAAGTCGAGGGCATGGGCTTTGGCACCATCAAAATTGAAAAAATGATGTAGGCTGAAATCTGTTCTTACGATCAAGAAACGCCGCGGTCTCTTCAGATCGTGGCGTTTTTGCGTCAGATACTATTTGTTTTGACAAATCTGATCACATTGCCAGCCAGACGTCCCAGAACATAGGGGCAAGGGTGAACGCTGTCTCTTTAGTCGTTCGTGTAAGGCAACTGCTCAAATTTTATTCAAAATTTTTATTGGCCCAACCATTGTAATGTTTACGTTCGGTATATATATGCCCGATATAGGTTGCGTCAAAATGTCTCAAAGGAGCCGTACTGATGAACGTTCGAAATTTATGCTTGGCGATATTGCACGATGGAGAAACCACCGGCTATCAAATACGAAAATCATCAACGGAAGGGGAATATGCCTATTTCGTTGATGCAAGCTATGGTTCTATCTACCCGGCACTGGCGCGACTTGAAAATGACAAGTTGGTGACTTCCCGCGTTGAACAGCAAGAGGGACGCCCGGCAAAAAAGGTTTATTCCATCACCCCGCTTGGCCGGGAAATATTTCACCAATCCCTTTTTGAAATTCTGGACGATGATGTCTTTCGCTCAGAATTCCTGTTATTTGCCCGTTTTGCGCCTCAGCTCCCCGCCTCACTGGTGAAGCAACGGATCAATGAACGCCTTGAAAAGCTGGACAGTGAGATTACGCAACTCAAGGAAGCAAAAGCTGAACGTCCCTCACCCAGTGACCAGTGGATCATTGATTATGGAATTACCTGCTTGAGCGCCGCACACTCACATCTCATATCCCATATGGGTGAGCTCATAAATATGGCAAAATCTGACACCACCTCTTCCCAGGCAGCTGAATAGGAATACCCAACAAATGATGCGATATATTATGTCCTACGGGGTCGCTTTGGCCCTGCTATTGCTAATTGCTGGCTGGCTTGCCAGTGGCACGCTGGTGCTGGGGGGCAAAGGCGCGGGAAATGGCGAGCAGGCGATTATTGACCTGATTGAAGTTAAGGAAAACGGCCCGGTTCGCCAGCTTTTCATCTCTGTCGGGTTGATTGAGGACCCCAACGCGCCAGTGGAAGAAACCACTGAAACCCCAGAACAAACAGAAGAAGAAGCGCCACGACTTCAATCTGTGCGCATTGCGCGTTTTGTCGCGCAAATTATGCCGCTTGAGGTTGATGTGCGTGGGCAAACCAACGCAATTGCGCGGGTTTCGGTACGCGCTGAAACAAGCGGTGTGGTCAAACAGGTTCATGTGCAAAAAGGCGCAACGGTGGTACCGGGTGATCTATTATGCACTTTGGATCAGGGAACACGGTTGGCGCGCCTGTCTCAAGGTGAGGCGGCTTTGGCCCAGGCTGAGGCAACACTATCCCGCGCCCAGGCCGACTATGAAACCAACGTATCATTGCGCGAAAAAGGGTTGGCAGCAACCAACACTGCGCGCCAGTATGAGGTTAACCTGACCAGTGCCAAGGCTTCTGTGCGCGCAGCCATTTCGTCACTGGATGACACCAAAAATGACCTTGAAAAAACACATATTTATACGCAGGTCGGAGGAATTATTCAGGAGCCACTTGCCGACGCGGGCAACGTGCTGAACAATTCGGACATATGCGCTACTGTTGTGCAAATGAACCCGATGTTGTTTGCCGGCAAAGTTGCCGAAGCAAAAGTTTCTGCGGTGAAAGTTGGCGAGCGGGCAACAGTTACCACTGTCACCGGGCAAACCGTGCAAGGGGTGGTGCGATATGTTTCCTCCAGCGCAGACCGGGCAACCCGGGCATTTGAAGTTGAGGTGGAGCTGGATAACTCGGATGGCGCATTGCGCGATGGGGTTACTTCCACCGCAAAAATCGAAGTTGGTGCCATTCCTGCGCATCTGATCCCGCAGTCTGTTTTAACGCTTGAAACAGATGGAACATTGGGGGTGCGTATTGTTACCGATGGTATTTCGAATTTCGTGCCGGTCACCATTATCACCGATCAATCGGATGGCATATGGGTGGCGGGGCTGCCCGCTGAGGTGGATGTTATCACTTTGGGACAGGAATATGTAACCGATGGCCAGCAGGTTGATGCCGCTTATGTGAGTGCCGGCGCTGAGGAAAAAAGCTAATGATGAAAATGCTTGAAGCAATCCTGCGGCGTCCACGCAGTGTTATTGTGATCATGGTGGTCATGGTAATCGCAGGCATCAGCGCCTTCAATACTCTGCCCCGGGAAAGCCAGCCTGCGATTGATGTTCCGTTTCTTTATGTGCTCACAACGCAAACGGGCCTTTCACCCTCTGATGCCAACCGCTTATTGGTTAAGCCGCTGGAAACCGAATTGCAGGGGCTTGAGGGGCTTGAAAGCATGCGCTCGACCGCCTTTAAGGGCGGCGCGTCTGTCGTCCTTGAATTCGATATAAATGCTAAAATGTCCGAAGCACTTCAGGACACAAAGGACGCCGTTGATAACGCAAAATCCTCCCTGCCCGATGACGCCACAGACCCCAGTGTCAATGAAATCAGCATCGACAATTTTGGTACAATTACCGTTGTGCTGTTTGGTGATGTGACCGACCGGACTTTATTCAAGCAAGGGAGTGATTTAAGGGATCTGCTGGAAAAAGATTCTGATGTTTTGGACGTGGATATGTCCGGCGACCGCGAAGAAGTTCTGGAAGTTATCATTGATTTGAACAAACTGGAATCCTACAATCTTACCACCACGCAGTTGCTTGAAGCCCTGGCGCGCAACAATATGGTGGTTCCGGCGGGAAGTCTTGATACCGGACAGGGGCGCTTTTCACTCGAGGTGCCCGGGTTGATAGAATCGGCAGCGGACGTATTTACCTTGCCAATCAAAACTGATGGGGACACCAATGTCACGTTTTCTGACATTGCCACCATCCAGCGCACCTTCAAGGATGCCACAGTGTTTACCCGGGTGAACGGCCAACCAGCCATCGTACTTTCAGTTAACAAGCGCCTTGGCACCAACATTATTGACTTGAGCGACCGGGTGCATGCAATCACCGAAAAAGCTTCGCAAAGCTGGCCGGTGGCGCTTAAAGTCTCCTATATGATTGATACTGCGCGCTTTGCAACGCGCATGTTTAACTCACTGCAATCCTCGGTTCTCACCGCCATCGCACTGGTGATTATTGTTTCTGTTGCGATGCTTGGACTTCGCCCTGCAATACTCATCGGCCTATCCATCCCCCTTTCTTTTGTTGTTGCGTTTTTATTCCTGCAATTTATGGGAATGACGGTGAACATGATGATCATGTTCGGGCTTATTCTGACTGTGGGCATGCTCGTGGATGCGGGCATTGTTGTGGTTGAATATGCCGAGCGAAAAATTTCTGAAGGGTTGGACCGACGAGACGCTTTCATTCGCGCGGCGCGTATGATGTTCTGGCCAATCGTTTCTTCGACCGCAACAACGCTCGCGGCGTTTTTGCCGCTTCTGATGTGGCCTGGCATTGTGGGCAAGTTCATGTCCTACCTGCCGATAATGGTGATTGTCACCCTGTCGGCATCCTTGTTGACCGCATTGATTTTCCTGCCGGTCGTCGGAGGTTTTATTGCGCGTAAAAAGGTAAGCGATAAAGAGCGGGCTGCTGCACAAGCCCTGGCAGGTCATCAAAAATTTGATGTAAACAACGTGAAGGGACTTCTTGGCTCCTACGTGCGTACCCTGGCCTTTCTGATACGGCGCCCGCTTTTATCACTTACTATCGGTTTTGGGTTAATCGCATCGATATTTGTAACATTTGCACAAAACCCCACCGGCATGATTGCCTTTCCTGAAATTGAACCTGATTTTGCCACGGTAGCAATAACAGGCCGCGGAAACTATTCACCTGTTGAGGTGCGCGATATTCTGATTGAAGTTGAGCAACGGGTTCTGCCCATTGAGGGGATAAAAGACATCGTGTTGAACTTTGGTTCCAACGGCGCAGTGGCGGCGGTGCCCAGTGATACGATCGGCAATTTACAACTTGAGTTTCTTGAATACAGGGACCGGCGCAAGGCCTCAGAAATTTTCACCGATATCCGGGCAGTAACGGCAAATATTCCCGGAGTTGGCATTGAGCTGGTGGGGAGCGAAGAGGGCCCGCCAACCGGCAAGGATATTTCGCTGCGGATCATGTCCGACACCTATGACGAGTTATTGCCCACAGTTAAACGAGTGCGCAACTATGTTGAATTTGAATTGGGCAATACAATTGATGTTGAGGACTCTTCTCCCCTGCCCGGCATTGAATGGCAAATACAAATTGACCGGGAAAAAGCCGGACGATTTGGCATCGGCGTGCGCGAGCTTAGCCCCTATATCCAGCTTGTAACCAGCGGCGTGCAAATTGGAACCTATCGCCCCGATGATGCCGCCGACGAAGTTGAAATCCGCGTGCGCCTTCCGCAAAATGAGCGAACATTTGCAGCCCTTGATTCACTCAATGTGGCTACAAGCGACGGACTTGTTCCGGTTGCCAACTTTATTGAGCGCAAACCGGTGTTTGAGGTCTCTCAGCTAAGTCGCTGGGATGGTCAATATTATATGACAGTACGCGCCAACGTGATCGGAGATGATCCTGAAACGGGCGAGTTGGTTTTATCGCAAACCAAAGTTGATCAACTGCGCGCATGGACACAAACACAGGAGTGGCCCGAAGGCATTAATTTTGTGTGGGGCGGTGCAGATGAGCAAACTCAGGAAACCAATGCATTCATGGTGCAGGCAGGGCTTGGCGCTTTGTTCTTGATGTTCCTGATTTTACTGACACAATTTAACAGCTTTTATCAGGTGTTTATCACGCTTTCCACGGTGGTGATGTCCACTGCGGGCGTGTTGCTTGGGATGATGGTAACCGGACAGCCCTTTTCAGCTATCATGACCGGCATTGGCATTGTCTCGCTGGCCGGTGTGGTGGTGAACAATTCAATTGTTCTGATTGACACCTATAACCGGTTACGCAGGGATAAAGTGGACACGATTACTGCGATGTTGATGACGGCAGCCCAGCGCACACGGCCAGTAATTCTAACCACTGTCACCACCATTTTCGGATTACTGCCGATGGCGCTTGGTATCTCCATCAATTTCTTTGATCGGGTTATCGAGTTAGGCGCCCCTTCCGGAGCCTGGTGGATTTCTTTATCCACCGCTTTGGTATCGGGGTTGGCGTTTTCCTCAATCCTGACACTGGTTCTGGTGCCGGTATTGATCACCGCCCCTTATGTATGGAAACAACAGATCAAAAGTGGCTGGCAAAGGATTAAGCGCATGGGTGCGTCCGTGGGTACAGCTAAACATAAGAGGCCTGCCAAAAAAGATGGCACAAACGAAGACGGTTCAACGGTCGACGTTGTTGCTCCCCTGCGTTCGTCTCAGCAAGCGGCAGAATAGCTATTCATTTGAAACGGGGGGGAGACAGCCTTCCCCCTGTTCCGCGACCTTTCGCAATTGCTCTTCGGCTTGAGAGGCTTCAAGTTGGCGCTGCCACATTTTGGTGTAAAGCCCGTTTTGCTCTAACAGTTCGCCATGGCGGCCCCGTTCTGCAATTTCTCCATCTTTGAGCACAATGATTTCATCCGCATCTATGACTGTAGAGAGCCGGTGCGCAATGACCAGCGTTGTGCGGTTTTCAGACACCGCATCCAATGCTGACTGAATATCCCGCTCGGTTTGTGTATCCAGAGCCGATGTTGCCTCATCAAGAATTAAAATTGGTGGTGCCTTGAGAATGGTGCGGGCAATGGCGACCCGCTGTTTTTCGCCCCCTGATAATTTCAAGCCGCGCTCACCGACCTGGGTCTGAAAACCTTCGGGGAGCGAACGCACAAAATCGCCAATCTGGGCCATGCGGGCAGCTTCCTCGATCTCCTGATCGCTGGCGGCAGGTCGACCATAGCCGACATTGTAGGCAATGGTATCATTGAACAAAACCGTGTCCTGGGGGACCATACCAATGGCGGCACGCAAACTGTCCTGTTTTACGTCTTTCACATCCTGTCCATCAATGGTGACGCGCCCCTCAATCACGTCATAAAACCGGTAGATCAGTCTTGAAATTGTAGATTTACCGGCCCCGGATGGCCCAACCACCGCAATGGTTTTACCAGCAGGAACCTCAAAACTGACGTTTTTGAGGATCGGGCGGTTGGCATCATAGTGAAACGATACGTTTTCAAAACGGATAACCGGCCCGTCAATTTTCAACGGTTTGGCGTCGGGTTTATCAACAATTTCAGGATCCTGATCCAGAAGCAAAAACATCTCTTCAATATCGGCCAGCCCCTGACGGATTTCGCGGTAAACAAAACCGATGAAATTCAGCGGACGATAGACTTGCAGCATGAAGGTGTTTATCAGAACAAAATCACCAACGCTGAACTGACCGGTCAAAACACCGTTGGCTGAAATCAAACCAATCACAATCATACCGGTCCAGAAGATAACACCCTGCCCGAAATTAAGGAAACCAAGGGACGTCCACATGCGAATGGCGGAATGTTCGTACTGAGCCATGGAGGCATCAAAACGTTTTCCCTCCAGTTCCTCATTGCCGAAATATTTCACGGTTTCAAAGTTAATCAGGCTATCGACGGCTTTGGAATTGGCCTCGGTATCACTTTTGTTCATGTCCCGACGAATACCAATCCGCCAGTTGCTGGCGCGAATTGTAAACCAGATATAGAACCAGATGGTCAGCACTAATGCCCCAAGCAGGGTAAAACCGAACATGAAAGTAAAAATCGCGCCGACGATGATAAATTCAACCAGTGCGGGTGCCGTGTTCAGCATCGTAAAGCGCACAATTGTCTCAATGCCCTTGGTGCCACGCTCGATGACGCGGGAAAGCCCGCCTAAACGCCGTTGCAAGTGAAACCGCAAAGACAGACGATGTAGATGTGAAAAAGTTTCAAAGGCCAGACGGCGCACCGCATGCTGACCAACCGCCGCAAACAAAATATCGCGCAACTGTTGGAAGCCTGAATCCAGAATATTGGCCATGCCATAGGCAAAAACAAACACTAAGGGCACGGCAATTCCCATAATCAAAGCCGGTTCTGCGTTGGTGGCGCTCAGGGAATCTATAACCGCCTTATAGGCAAACGGCACCATTGTGGTAGCAACTTTGGCTACCAGCAATGCAACAATAGCCAGTACAACCTTGATTTTTAGGTCATGTCGGTCACTTGGCCACATATAGGTCCATAAGTGACGAATAGTTGAAAAAAGCGACCCTTCATCTGCGGAAATTTTGGGTTTTTCGTCACTATCAATTTTATCCGCCATGGGGCACCTAAACTGTTCAAAAATATTTGGAAATGGAAATCAGGAAATTAAACCGCGCGTGAGACTGCCAAATGCGCTCTCCAGCTTTTGCATCTTTGGGGCGACAACCACATAACAATTTTTGGTTCCCTCGCTCCGCCGTTCAATCAACCCCGCTTCAAGCAATACTTTTATATGCTGGGATACCGTGGACTGAGCCAATGGCAGGCATTGAGTTACATCGGCACAACAACAACTCTGCTGACTTTTCGCAACAATCTTGAGAATACTTAGTCGCACCGGATGGCCCAGTGCGCGCATCATAACTGCGAGGTCTTCATCTTGCATGGGTTGGTCCGCTCAAAAAGTTTTGAAGGCAAAAGCATTCATCGTTAAATAACGATATAATCTATCGACATGATTTGCGCAAGGTGAATGCCTTTTCCAAAAAAAAATTCCAAGGCATGGCGGCCCTAAATATCAATCGGCGTTCGCCCTCACCAACTTGTAATTTATTGATTCATGCAGGGCTTCAAAGGATGCGTCAACAATGTTGGGTGAGACCCCGATGGTGACCCAGCGGTCCCCCGATGCGTCGCGACTTTCAACCAATACACGGGTGACCGCGCCCGTGCCACCGTCAAGGATACGTACCTTGAAATCCACCAGTTCAAGGTCTGCAATAACGGCAGAGTATTTTCCAAGGTCTTTGCGCAGGGCTAAATCCAGCGCATTGACCGGACCATTGCCCTCAGCAACGGACATGTGCAGCTTGCCATCCACCCGGATTTTGACCACGGCTTCGGACATGGTGATCTGTTCGCCCCTGGCATTATGACGACGTTCGATGGAGGTGCGAAAACTCTCCACCTCAAAAAAAGTGGGCAGTTTCCCCAAGACACGGCGCGCCAACAGCGCAAACGAAGCATCGGCCCCATCGTAGGAATAGCCGCGCGCCTCGCGTTCCTTGACCTCACGCAACAAAGCATCAAGCCGGGAATCAGCCTTATCAATTTTGATATTGTGGCGTGAAAGTGCGGTCAGCAAATTTGATTTTCCCGCCTGTTGGGACACCATTATTGAGCGCTGATTGCCCACAGATTCAGGTAAAACGTGCTCATAGGACGAAGGGTCCTTTGCCATGGCGGAGGCATGAATGCCCGCTTTGGTAGCAAATGCAGATGCACCAACATAGGGGGCCTGACGGTCGGGCGCGCGGTTGAGCATGTCATCAAATGTCCGGGAAATTCTTGTTAAATCCTTCAACTGCGATTGGCTGACACCAGTTTCAAAACGGTCTGAATACTCACTTTTGAGCAAAAGGGTGGGGATGATTGTTGCCAGATTTGCATTGCCGCACCTCTCTCCAATACCATTCAATGTTCCTTGAATCTGGCGCACCCCCGCATTGACCGCCGCAAACGAATTTGCAACCGCGTGATCGGTATCATCATGGGCATGAATGCCCAATTTTTCACCGGGGCAGACCTTTATAACCTCGCCAACAATACGTGTGATTTCACGGGGCAATGTGCCCCCATTTGTATCGCACAGGACAATCCAGCGCGCGCCGGCATCCAGCGCCGCCTTGACACAATTCAGGGCGTAGTCCGGGTTTGATTTATAGCCATCAAAAAAATGCTCACAATCAAGCATGGCCTCTTTCCCCGCAGCGACACATGCATTTATTGTTTGAGAAATTGACGCAAGATTTTCTTCCAGCGTAATACCAAGCGCATTTTCAATCTGAGTATCCCAGGCCTTGTTAACAAAACACAATGCGTCCGCACTTGCTGAGAACAGGCCCTGAAGGCCGGGATCGTTTTCAACCGAACGCCCAGCTCGTTTGGTCATGCCAAACGCGGTGAAGGTGGCGTTGGCTGTGCGAGGTTGTTCAAAAAATTCAGTGTCGACCGGATTGGCACCGGGATAGCCGCCCTCCAGATAATCCACACCCATCTCGTCAATAAGTTTGGCAATAGATATTTTATCATCAAGGGAAAACTCAACACCCACTGTCTGGGCACCGTCGCGCAGAGTTGTATCGAACAAATAGAGGCGATCTTTATTGGCCATTTTCTTTTCCCTTTGGTGTCCAGCTTTGTGTCTCATGGTCGGGGTGTTGGTTGGATTGAATGGCGGCCAAAAACTCCAGCCAGCTGGCAGACGAATTATTTTTTATCGGAAGAGTTGAAAGCTGTTCATAACAATCCACCTTGTCCCTGGGTGACACCTGCCATTTCGGGGCAACCTTATCCGGTTCATCAAAAGCACCAACTGCAAATTCGAGATCATATCCGGTTTCATAGGCCAGCGGAGGTCCGCAATTTTCGCAAAATCCGCGCCTGGCAAGATTTGAGCTGGCAAACCATTTTGGCGCTCCGCGTGTCCATTTTCCGTCCTTAACTGTTACCAACGGCGCAAACAAACTGCCAAACGCTTTTTGACACATACGACAATGGCAAACAGCGGAGCGGCCCAAGTCTGAAACGGAAAAACGAACGGCACCGCACTGGCAGCCACCGGTTAAAACTTCACTCATTTGCCAACCTCCCAGTTTGTCACCCGCTTCCCGGTTTCTGAGTCTTTTGAATCAGTTAGCTTAATTCCTTGAGAGGCCAGTTCATCACGGATGCGGTCGGCTTCCACCCAATTTTTGTCGTTGAGTGCTTCAAGACGGTTGGCGATTGCCACTTCTATGAGGGTAGAATCGGGGGCGTTATCAAGCAACTTTTGAGTTGCCTGTTCCCATTTCTGCATGCTGTCAAATGTCACCACGCCAAGCAATTTGAGTGAGCCAAACAGGCGGCGCGCATTATGCAAACGCTCACCTTTGGAATGTCGATGAAGTTCTGCCATTACCCCGGCCATGTTCATATCATTTGAAAGGGCGGCAACCATTTTTGAGCAGGGGCCAAATTCAGAATATTCTGTGCGGTTTTCCTCGATAAATTTCAATCCCAGATCAGCCATGGATTTTTTCCAGCGCCCGAGAATTTTCTCCGCCTCTTTCAGTTTCGAGAGCGAAAAATCTATCGGCTCGCGATAGGTTTTCATCAACATAGCGACGCGCAAAACATCGCCGGGCCAGCTACGCCCGCCAAATTTTTCGGTGTGGAGAAGTTCATCCACGGTATAAAAGTTGCCGTCTGACTTAGACATTTTCTCGCCGTTGATTTGCAAGAAACCATTATGCATCCAGACCTGCGCCATCTGCTCGGTATTGTTTGCACAGCAGGATTGAGCCAGTTCATTTTCATGGTGAGGAAAAGGCAAGTCGATGCCGCCGCCATGAATATCAAAAATCTCCCCCAGATATTTTTTACTCATAGCGGAACACTCTATGTGCCATCCTGGACGCCCTTTGCCCCATGGGCTATCCCAACCCGGCAGGTCACTGGATGAGGGCTTCCACAAAACAAAATCCATGGGATCGCGCTTATAGGGCGCCACCTCAACTCGTGCGCCTGCCAGCATATCATCGAGCGAGCGGCGTGCCAGTTTTCCGTATTGAAGAACTTCACCTGATTTGAAGGTCTTTACTGCGAACAGCACATGGCCTTGTGCCTCATAGGCATGCCCGCTCTTAATGAGCGTTTCAATCATCTCAATCATTTCAGCAATGTGATCGGTGGCACGGGGCTGTCTTGTGGGTTCAAGGCATCCCAGTTCGGCCATGTCCGCCTCATATTGCTGCTGGGTGGTTTTGGTCAGTTTTTGAATTGCTTCATTCAAGGGCAAATCGGGATAATCGCGGGCAGCGCGCGCGTTGATCTTGTCGTCAACATCGGTGATGTTGCGCAAATAGGTGACGTGTTCCTGACCATAAACATGACGCAGCAGACGAAACAGTACGTCAAAAACAATTGCCGGGCGGGCATTGCCTATGTGTGCATAATCATAGACCGTTGGGCCGCACACATACATACGCACATTGTTTTCATCCAAAGGAGAAAAGTCCTGCTTGGACTTGCTCATGGTGTTGAATAGTCTAATCGAAGATTTTGCCGAACTCATTTTTTTGCCCATAGCGATGTTAGCTGGCAGCAAGCTCGGAGTGAATTTTTGAAATCAAAAGAAAACCGCGCCGCCACCCTTTAGGATTAGCGAATAATTGTGGAGCCAATAATGCAGCACTTGATGAAGGTTTTCATAAGAGCCAGTTTGAACTGCCTAAGTTGCAAAATCAAGCACCTTGTTAAAACCGCTGAATAGTTCCATTAACGGGGCATTAACCGTAAATAGTTTCGTGTGGCGGTTATTTGAGGTCTTGTTGAAGTTAATTGACATTGTTAGAGCACATTGCATACCTAAGTTTCCTTCCGTGGGCTCAGGCCAATCGCCACGGGACAATTATCACAGGCGGATGGTGTGCTGAAAATTTTTGGGTACAAAGGGATATTCTCTCTGAAGCACCTGTTACCGGTTTTCATACTGGCAGCGGGGAGTTTTGCTATCCCCACTATCGCGCTTGCGCAATCCTGCTCACAGGTAAACCGAACCATTCGCAACATAGAACGCAACCGCGACTTTCGGAACCTGAACCGCAATATTGATACCGCCCGCACTCTGTCGCGGGACCTGAACACGGTGGAGCGTGCGTTTGTGCAGGCGGGCTGCCAGCGCGCGCTTAATGCAGGCGAACGTCTAAGCAGGCAATGCCGAACAGCGGCACGCCAAATCACCCGCGGACGACGCGATTTGAATACTCTGGAGGGTCGCATAGCTTCGGGGAGTGAACTTTCGCGCCAACGCGCACAACTCGGCCAGCAAATTTCCAGTGGCAATTGTGGCAACCAACCGGGCAACTTTTTTGAACAGCTGTTTGATTCCCTGTCTGGCACCGGATCTCAGGCAACAATTCAGAACGATTTTCCACCTTTTTATGGCAATACAGTTCGCTCCGTATGTGTACGAAAATCCGATGGCTATTATTGGCCGATAAGTTTTTCAACAGTTCCTGACTATCTGGGAAATGACAAGCTTGCCTGCCAAACCCAATGTCCGGGCGCTGATGTTGATTTGTACTATTACAAGAACCCGGGGCAGGACCCCAAAGATATGATAAATCTGTCCGGGCAATCCTATATGGCGCTGCCAACAGCGTTTCAATATCGCAATGAATATGACACTGCCAACAGTTGCAAAACCCAGAGGGAGGTCAGTAAAATCGAAGTAGTTGAAGTTGCTGGCGGATCCAGAACCATATTAACACTCAACGATACCAGTTTGCCCCTGCCCTTACGTGACCCGCGCAATGTAACAGAAATTCAAGTGGCGGAAGTTATTCACATTCCCCTGCCCCGTCGCAGGCCGCGCCCGCCGGGCGCTGAGCCGTTGGAGGTATTGCCTGCGCTCAGTGCGGAATTGCGCGTTGTCGAGGTGAACGGTCGTGTGGTCAGGATAGTCGGTCCAGACACCCCTTACGCCCAATCAACGGCAATAGGGACTTAAGCTCAGGACCATCCGCGCGCCCTGTCAAAGCCAGACGAAGGGGCATAAACAGCTGCTTTCCCTTGCGCCCGGTTTTTTCCTTGATTGCGCCGGTCCAGAGTTTCCAGGTTTTTTCGTCCCAGGGCTCATTTGGCAGAAGGGTCACGGCCTGGTTGATAAACTCGCGATCTTCCTCGGCAATGACCGGCGTTAAAGGCCCCTTTATCAAAGGCAGCCAATCTGCAATCTGTGGAAGCCGGGTGATATTATCACGCAAGGCCAGCCACTCCGCCTCGCTGGCAACTCCCAGTTTCTCAAGTGCAGGTTTTAGTTTTTCATAATCTGCCTGATGGAGGATACGCGCATTTAGCGCTTCCAGTTCTGCCGGGTCAAAACGGGCTGCCCCATGGGAAATCATGGAAAAATCCAGTTTTTCCGCCAGGTCTTTCAGATTATCATGGGGCTCCACCGGCAGGCTGGTTCCGGTCAGCACAGCCATCAGCGCAACCGACATTGGCTCAAATCCATCTGCACGCAAGTCAGCAAGGGAAAGCGAACCCAACCGCTTGGACAACCCTTTTCCGTGTGCGTCCGTTAGCAGGTTATGGTGCGCAAAAACCGGTGCCTTTGCGCCAAGGGCTTCAAATATTTCGACCTGCACACCGGAGTTGGAAATATGATCTTCGCCGCGAATGATATGGGTGATTTCCATATCAATATCATCAACAACCGAGGGCAAAGTATAAAGGTAAGAACCATCACCACGGATAAGAACCGGATCGGACATGGAGGCCGTATTTACGGTTTGCTCCCCGCGCACCAGATCGGCGAACAATACCGGGTCGCCCTTGAGTTTGAAGCGCCAATGAGGTTTGCGCCCCTCTTTTTCATAAGCTTCAACCTGTTGTGCGGTCAAATCCAATGCCGCGCGGTCATAAATGGGGGGGCGACCCATGGCGCGCGCGCGGGCACGACGCCGGTCCAGTTCATCTGACGTTTCAAAACAGGGATAAAGCCGGCCATCAGCGATCAAGCGATCCCTTGCTGTATCATAAAGCCCGATACGGTCGGACTGGCGCGCCTCAATGTCAGGGGTAATTCCAAGCCATGCCAGATCTTTTGAAATCGCATCGGCAAACTCTACGGTGGAGCGCTCTTTGTCGGTATCATCATAGCGCAGCACAAATTCGCCGCCGCTGGATTTTGCAAAAATCCAGTTAAACAGCGCCGGGCGTGCATTGCCGATGTGTAATAGACCAGTTGGGGATGGGGCGAAGCGAACGCGGGTCATGAATTTTCCAAACTCGATTTATCTCTGTAACCATTAGTGATGGGATATTTACGGCCAATCCCAAACGCCTTTTTCGTCAATTTGACCCCGGGAGCTGCCTGTTTGCGTTTGTGTTCTGCCACATAAATCAGCCATTCGATCCGTTTAACAAGGTCACGGTCAAACCCCTGCTGTTCAATTTCAGCGACGGATAACTCATCTTCCACCAGCCCTTTGATAATGGCATCAAGCACGGGATAGGGGGGCAAACTGTCCTGATCCTTTTGATCCGGGCGCAATTCAGCGCTGGGAGCTTTGTCAATTATGGATTGGGGAATGACCATGCCTGAATTGCCCAGACAATCCCCCGGCATATGTGAATTGCGCCAGTCAGCCAAATGGTAGCACTGCATTTTAAGCAGGTCTTTAACCGGATTAAATCCCCCGTTCATATCCCCGTAAATTGTTGCATACCCCACCGCCATTTCAGATTTATTGCCTGTTGTGAGCAGCATTGAGCCAAGTTTATTGGAAACAGCCATCAGGATCACGCCGCGCATGCGGGATTGAATGTTTTCTTCGGTGACATCCGATTCAAGGCCAGAAAAAATTTCAGACAGGTCACCATTAACCGCTTCAACCGGATCACTAATTGGAACAATATCATAACGAATACCCAGACGCGTTGCGCACTCTTTGGCATCGGCAAGGCTCTCTTTAGAGGTATAGCGATAGGGCAGCATAATGGCGTGCACATTTTTGGGTCCCAACGCATCAGCCGCCATTGCAGCAACGATGGCTGAGTCAATTCCACCAGACAAACCAAGCACCACCGATTTGAAACCGTTTTTATGGATATAGTCGCGCAAACCCAACACACAGGCCCGCCAAGGCGCTTCGTCAATGGAAACCAGGTCTGTATTGGTGCCCTTGATACACGCCCATTTGCCTGCGACCTTTTCCCAGTCTGAAATCACCAGTTCACATTCAAACGACATACCTTCAAACACCAGTTTGCCATCCGCATCCATACCAAAGCTGGCACCGTCAAATACCAGCTCGTCCTGCCCGCCAACCTGGTTAAGATATAAAAGGGGTAAGCCGGTTTCTTTTATCCGCGCGCGGACTTCCTTAAAGCGAATGCCCTGCTTATCGCGCCAATAGGGAGATCCGTTGGGGCAAAGAAGGATTTCGGCCCCATGCTCTGCGAGCGCGCGACATGCCTCAGGGGCCCAAATATCTTCACAAATTGGCACACCAACCAAAATTCCTTTTATTTTGAAGGGTTTTGGCGTTGGCCCGGCAGCAAAATAGCGCTTTTCATAAAACACATCATCATTTGGCAGGCGATGTTTGAAGCGTTTGTCAATAATCTTCCCGCCTTCAATCAAGGCAACCGCATTATAAAGGTGCGAACCCTGGCGCCACAGAGTGGGCATTAAAATCGAAATTGAAAATTTTTCAGTTTCCCTGGCAAATTGATGCAGAACCTGAATGGCATCCGTTACAAATTGTGGTTTGAACAACAGGTCTTCAGGAAAATATCCGGTCAGGAACAATTCAGAAAACATCAGAATATCAGTCCCGGCTGCGTGGGCCTGTTCAACACTTTTCAACGCAAGGGAAAGATTCTCCTCAAGCGCGCCCACTTTAGGATTGAGCTGGGCCAGCGCGATTTTGAGATGTTTGTTCAAGAGATGATATTCCTTGCGCCATTTGCGCGGCAACACTTATCGCGCCGCGCAATTCCGGGCAAGGGGGCAGGCAAAAGAACCCGAACTTATCCGCTTAGAAGCTGCCGGTAATTTCTGCTAAAGCTCCCACCCGGAAGAACTCCAGACCAGAAACATTACCGATATAGTTCTGTTCAGTTGTTGGGGTTGCCACTTCACGGGCGGTAAAGGTCATGGTGGTTTCTCCTGTGAGATACCAGCCACGGGCACCAACACGGAAAGTCAGATTGTCGGTGGGATGAAACCCGATCATTGCCTCACCACTGGCCCCATAAAGGCGTCCTTCAATTGTACCTGCTGAACCTTGTGTAAAAAGATTACCTCCGGAAAGGAAGTCCGGGTAAAACATCGCCCCGTAGGTGCCGTTCAATTGAGCATAGGGGATAACCGCCGCTTCCACATTAAAGTCGATCTTGTCGCCAAGTTCTGCGCGCAGCGAAAGGCCCAGGCGTAACGCATGGATTTCGGTCATGTTGGTTTCACTGTCCCCGCCTCCGGTGGGAGTGGTAAACGTGGCGCGACCCATATCAGGATTATCAGTAATGAACTGATAGCCCACAAATCCACCCATTTGAACCTGATCGCCACCAAAGGGCTGCATGCCCAGATCAACACCCCCATAACCGATATACCCCCCGGCCATAGTCTGCTCGCCAATCAAGGCGGGCGTGGTATATGTGCCTGTGATCATCGCGGCATAGCCAATGTTGCCTTTCAGGTAACTGGCAGTGGAATTGTCGTTGATACGAAAATGGGCTTCAAGCAGGTGGGAGGTGTCTGTGGAACTGTAACTGCCGCCAAATGCGGTAAGTTGGGAGGAACCCATGGAATACCAATAGCGAAGACCCAGTTCAAAATCCAACGGATCAGGTTCGTTGGGAAAACCCCATTCTTCGGGGTATGACCCCCGCAGCTCATCCGTACCATTCATAAAGTCAGCACTCAGCGCGGTTGCTGTAAAACTCACAACCGCAAGGGCTGCCCCAACAAAGGATGATATGCGACGCATGGTGGCTCTCCAAAGTAAGCAAATTCAGAAATAACTATTGGAGCGTTTATCCCCTATTAAGGTTAATGTAGTGCTAAACCCTTGTTAAGGTTGTCGAAAGGAACTCCCTCCAGCCTGGATGGTGCAAACCACCACAAAAGCCACTCCTCCCAGATAATATCGGGAGAAGGGGAAAAGGTTTGTAAGGGGCAAGCGGATCCTAAGGACGCATTTCCTCAGCGACAAGAAAAGCCAGTTCCAGGGCCTGGGAAGCATTCAGGCGCGGGTCGCAATGGGTGTGATAACGATCAGAAAGGCTGGCTTCGGTGACCGCCGAAACGCCCCCCACACATTCGGTTACATCATCCCCGGTCATTTCAAAATGTACGCCCCCTGCATAGGTCCCCATCTGGCGGTGCACTTCAAAGAATGATTTCACTTCGCCCAGAACCTTATCAAATGGGCGCGTTTTATAACCTGAGGACGCTTTGATCGTGTTACCGTGCATGGGATCACAACACCAGACAACCGTGCGGCCCGCTTCTTTGACAGTCTCTATCAATTGCGGCAGATAGTCTTTGACTTTATCATCACCGAAACGGGCGATCAGGGTGAGGCGGCCCGCCTCATCTTGAGGGTTGAGTTTGTCCATCAGCGCCAGCAGATCATCACGGGTCATTGTTGGACCGCATTTAACGCCAATCGGATTTCCAATGCCGGAAAAATACTCCACATGCGCGCCATCGGGCTGGCGGGTTCGATCGCCAATCCAAAGCATATGCCCGGAGGTGGCATACCAGTCCTTTGAAATAGAATCTTCTCTGGTAAGCGCCTCTTCATACCCCAGCAACAAAGCCTCATGACTCGTATAAAATCTTGTGCGGCGCAATGCCGGAGTGTTGTCAGAATTGATCCCCATGGCAGCCATGAAAGAAATGGCATCCTCTATTTTATTGGCTGTTTCCTCGTAACGCGGGGAAATGTTTTCCCCGTCCATAAAACTGGTTGTCCATTCATGCACACGCGCCAGGTCGGCAAAGCCGCCTGATGCAAAGGCGCGCAACAGGTTCAATGTAGCTGCGGACTGTCTGTAGGCCATGACCATACGATGGGGATCCGGCACCCGTTGTTCGGCATTAAAATCAATGCCGTTGATAATGTCACCACGGTAGGAGGGAAGCTCAATTTCTCCAATAGTTTCTGTGTCAGCGGAACGGGGTTTTGCAAACTGCCCTGCGACCCGCCCCACTTTCACCACCGGCTTTGATGCGCCATGGGTCAGCACCACCGCCATTTGTAAAAAGACCTGAAAAAAGTCACGAATATGATTGGCTTCGTGTTCAGCAAAGCTTTCTGCACAGTCGCCCCCCTGAAGCAAAAATGCCTTTCCGTGGGCCACATCGGCCAAATCACTCAACAAACTGCGCGCTTCCCCCGCAAAAACCAGGGGTGGAAATTTTGCCAGTTTTGCTTCGGTGGCTTTTAGGGCTTGGGCATCGGGATAATTTGGAACCTGTAAAACAGGTTTTTGACGCCAGGAGTTGGGGGACCAGTTACTCATAATACAAACTCAAACACTTCTTTGTATGGGCCAGGTTGGCTCCAATTCGCATTGGCTTTAACAAACTCGCCAGCCTATGCCAAGATGGAACTGCTCCCTCACCCGTTACAGAGTCTTCAGCTTTGCTCCCTTAAATGCAATTTTTCGTTCACCTTGCCCCCCTGCCGCTCTATAAGAGCGAAAAGGACAAAAAAGGAATGGCGGTTAGCAATGGAACATTCTCACGACCCAAAAGATATCGCAGCCCGGCTGGCTGAAGGGCCAAAGGTCAATTATCTGCGCGACTGGATATATGGGGGTATTGATGGTGCCGTCACCACCTTTGCCATTGTTGCAGGGGTTGTTGGCGCGGACCTGAATGCGGGAATTGTTTTGATTTTGGGGGTTGCAAACCTGCTGGCCGATGGGTTTTCCATGGCGGCGTCCAACTATTCAGGCACCAAGGCGGAAATTGATGACTATCGCCGGATTGAGCAAATTGAAATTCGCCATATTCGTAATGACCCTGAGGGAGAGCGCGAAGAATTGCGCCAGATTTACCGGGCCAAGGGGTTTGAGGGGGACGAACTTGAGGCCATGGTCAAACTTTTGTCGGCCCATGAAAAAGTGTGGACGGACACGATGCTAAACGAGGAATACGGCCTTTCCCATGTGCAACGTTCACCGATGGTTGCTGCGTTGGCAACGTTTGTCGCCTTTATTATTTGCGGGGCTGTTCCGTTGGTGCCGTTTATTCTTGGTATGGAAGCAAGCGCCGTTGCGGCGGCCTATGCCACCGGCGTTGTGTTTTTTATTATCGGGGCTATGAAATCAAACTGGTCGACGCAAAAATGGTACTTTAGCGGCCTTGAAACCTTCATCATCGGCATGGCCGCCGCAGGC
>JAJRRJ010000004.1 GCA_024279575.1 Alphaproteobacteria bacterium
AAACCAAAACCAAAACCCAACCCCGTCCAGTTTTTGGAAAAATTTTGAGCAGTTGGCGCAAGCGCCGTCGCTTTTCTCAAATGATATTTGCCCACCACGCTGAAATTTCGCCCCGCCATTTGAGTTTTCTGGAAACCGGGCGGGCCAATCCCAGCCGCGAAATGGTGCTCAAACTTGCCGACTGCCTGAAAATGCCGCATCCCCAGGTCAATGCCGCTTTGCTGGCTGCAGGGTTTTCCCCAGCCTATCTGGCGCGCAAAGCCACCGATATAAACCTGGCACCACTGCATAGCGCAATTGACACTATGCTAGATAAACATATGCCTTTTCCCGGCTTTGTTTTGGACAGGTATTGGAACATTGTACAAGCCAATCAGGCTGCGCAATATTTCCTCCAGATCGCAGGCTTTACCGGATCAAACAATTTGCTTGAAGTTCTGGCACAACAACTCATCACACAATCTTCAATTCAAAACTGGGAGGAGGTTGTGGGGCTGGCGCTTGAGCGCCTGCGCACTGAAATTTACAATTCGGGTGAAGATGAAAAATTGTTGGAACTAGAGAAAAACCTTGCCAAAAGATATGCCCTGCATTGCCCAAATCCTAAATTCAACCGATCCCAGGCCGTCATTCCCACCACATTCAAAATCAACGGAAAAACCATTTCTGTTTTTTCAACTATTACCCAGTTTGGCACCGTGCAGGATCTGACGCTGCACGATATGAAAGTGGAACTTATGTTCCCGCTGGACAAATTTTCTGAGCAGTATTTCCATGATCAGGTGAGGGCCATTTCAACCTTAAATGAATAGTTTTACTCTCCAAACACGGCTCAGCAATCAACGTGCGCAATATCTCGCTTGCCACCACACGCCCCACACCATATAACGCCTCAAATCCTCCCATGAATGTTTATAAAAGGAACATATCAAATGGCTGTTCAGCGCACTTTTTCCATTATCAAACCCGACGCAACCAAACGCAATCTGACGGGCAAAATCATTGCCAAATTTGAAGACGCCGGCCTGCGGGTTGTTGCCTCCAAGCGCATTCACATGAGCCAGGAACAGGCTGAAGGATTTTATGCTGTACACAAAGAGCGCCCGTTTTTTGGTGAACTGGTTGAGTTTATGATTTCTGAACCTGTTGTTGTTCAGGTTCTGGAAGGCGAAGACGCCATTGCCAAAAATCGTGAAGTTATGGGTGCCACCAACCCCGCAGATGCAGCAGAGGGCACAATCCGCAAGGAATTCGCACTTTCCATTGGTGAAAATTCTGTTCATGGGTCCGATGCCCCTGAAACCGCAGCTGAAGAAATCAGGTATTTCTTCGCTGACGAAGAAATTGTTGGCTAAAAATGCTATATTAGTTCACTGCAAAAAGGCGGCTTCAATGGGCCGCCTTTTTTGTATTAAAAACACTGAAAAAAGTATAGTGCGCGGTGTTTGGGGCTCTCTAAATCACCTTTTTCACCTGTTCCAAAAACCCATCCACGGCAGAGCGCATCACTTCACCATTGGCCGCCAGGGCCTCTGAGGAGGTAAGAACTTCCCCTGCAACCGTATTGGTATCCGCCACAGATTTTGAAATCGTTTGAATATTGGACGATACTTCCGCCGTCCCGCTTGAGGCCATGTCGATGGAGCCGGCAATTTCCTGCGTTGCCGCGCTTTGTTCTTCCACAGCCGCCGCGATGGTTGTTGAAACTTCATCCACCCGCCCCATGGTTTCCCCGATTTTGGCAATGGCTTCCACCGCCCGGGCACTGGCCTCCTGAATTTCAGAAATCTGCTTGCCGATTTCTTCTGTTGCCGTCGCTGTCTGATTGGCCAGACTTTTAACCTCTGAAGCAACCACGGCAAAGCCCTTGCCCGCTTCCCCGGCTCGCGCCGCTTCGATGGAGGTGTTCAGGGCCAACAGGTTGGTCTGGTCGGCAATATCGGCAATAAGCGCCACCACCTCGCCGATTTTCTTGCTCGCTTGGGAAAGGGAGCCCACGTCAGTGTTGGCCTGTCGAACTTCCTCGACAGCCGCACTGGTGATCTGGGAGGAGAGATTCACCTGTTCGGATATTTCCCCCACTGACGTGGTCATTTCTTCGGTCGCTGCCGCCACGGAACTGACATTGGCCGAGGCCTCCTCTGCCGCCGCCGCCACAGCAACCGATTGCTGAGACACAGAGCTGGTGCTTTCACCCATGTTCTGGGCCGAGGTTTTAAGCTCATCGGCAGCACTGGTCACGGTGCCGATTGCCGCCCCCATATCCCCTTCAAATTTCTGTACCACATCAGAAAACGCCGACACGCGCCCCTCCATGGTTTCCATCGCATTGTTGATGACAGCACTGGCCTCCCCGAAGGCCCCCAACATGCCGCGTTCGGAGATTTTGCGGAAATACTTATTATCCGCCACATATTCAAGCGAGGCCCGGGTTTCGCGCACATAGGCGTCGGTGCGATCGATCATGCGATTGATGGCGTGCAACATATCTCCGGCTTCCCCGGTTTGAGTTATGCCGGTGATCCGCGCCTCAAAATCTCCTTCAGAGACGGCGTTGCAAACTTTCAGGGCTTCGGTAACCGCTGATTTATACTTATTGGAAAACATGAAATATGCCCCTTAATTATGTGATGTGTTTCTTGTTTTATGCAGCCAGCGTTGCAATGAACTTGTCATATTCCATGTTCATTTCAGCCAGCTTGGTTTTCACCAGTTCAAGGCCTGCTGCCATGCCCTCTTTGCGGTTGCGACTGGCGCGCTCCACGCTCAAAATTTCGCGATATAGGGGAATGATCGTACCATCCAGAACGCGCCTGTCCGGCACCCGGCGGTTGGAGTGGTATCCGATGATAGAGCCGGAATTATCGCGGCTTGGGGTCACATGGGCAATTACCCAATAGTGGTCGCCGTTCTTGCACCGGTTCATCACATAGGCAAAAATCTCTCGCCCCCCCTGAATCTCCTCCCAAAGCATTGCAAAAATGGTCCGGGGCATATCAGGAGGCCGGATCATGGAGTGAGGCTGGCCGATACACTCATCTTCGCTATATCCCGCCATGCGTAAAAACACATCATTGGTATAGATCAGATGCCCCTTGAGGTCAGTTTTTGAAACAATTAGTTCGTTCTGGTCAAAGAACACTTCTTTACCAGTCAGGTTAGTATCACGCGCCATTGGTTGCCCCTTAAATTCGCTCAAGCTTTCGCTTCTCGTCCAAACCTTAATGCGCCCATGCCTAATGAATTGTGGGAGGGCAGGTAGGTGGAAACAAATAGGGGAAAATGCGTGGGGGGAAAGCGGGTGGAGAGGGGGGAGAAGGGGAGAGGAGGCTTTTCAAGTTAATTGAAGGGTTTTATGTCATTGCGAGCGCTAAGTGAAGCAAATCTAGTATCCAAAGCCGTCATTTGTCATCGCAATGCGCACACAACTGGTCCAGACTTCATCCTCATATTGAATTTCATCGTTGGAATTATCCTCGTCGTCCAAACGATGATCGCAAGCGGGGCTGAGCTTCACATCAAATGGCAATAAATCCACGCCAATCGGAGGAAAACCCTTGATGAAGTAAGCATGATCAAAGAACTTTTGCTCCGCGTCTACCCCGGCCAGCACAAGGGGATCATTCCGCGCAAACTCTGGGACAAGGTGCACACCATTCTGCAGGAAAGCCCCCGCAAGCGCGCCATCAACACCCGCGCGCAAACACCCGCCCTGCTAAGGGGCCCGCTGTTCGGGCCGGACAGGGCAGCGTTTTCCCCCAGCCACACCCGCAAAAAGGACCGGCTCTACCGCTATTACGTCAGCCAGACCGTGCTGAAACACGGCGCGGGCACCTGTCCGGTGGGCCGTGTGCCAGCCGGTGAGATAGAGGCGGCAGTTGTTGACCAGCTGCGGGCCGTGTTCCGCCAGCCGGAACTCATTATCGGCACATGGAAAGCGGCAAAGCCCCATGATGCCGACATAACCGAGGACGACGCCCGCGAGGCCCTGATGCATTTTGATCCGCTCTGGGATGAGCTTTTCCCCGCCGAGCAGGCCCGCATCGTGCAATTGTTGGTGGAGCGGGTTGATATTGGCACG
>JAJRRJ010000146.1 GCA_024279575.1 Alphaproteobacteria bacterium
CCTCCCCCCCCACCGGGCCCTTCATGGCCAACATCCCCCCCAGCCCCCCCCAATAATCCATGGCCTGCCCCTTCTGTCCCATGGCCCTTTGAGCCGTGGCCTGGAACCCCCCGGCCACCAACAAATCCTTTGCCAAACCCCATACCAAGCGAACCGGAATATCAGGTCTGCTTGTTTGATGGGAAAAACTATACAGGCCGCAGCGTCTGTGTGCTTTCGGGACGCAGCTTCAACCAACTGGGACCACGCTGGAACAACCGGTTTTCCTCGCTCCGGGTTTACCCAAGAGCCAGTATTACCCTATGTCGCAACGCAAATTTTTCCGGGTTTTGCCGAACATTTAAGTTTAATGTTCCTGAATTAGGGTCAAGATTAAATAACAGCGTATCATCCCTAAGGGTTGACTAACCCATTAAAAATACAAAAATTACAAAACAGAAAATGCCATCTGCTACCTGCAGGTGGCGTTTTTTTAAGCAGAAATAAAATTGCCCAATATCCACTATCCAGATAGTTTTTTACTGCTACACTGAAATAAAATATGAACAACAAAAGCCGCAATATAAACAGCACGTTCAGAAATGGTTCAGCCGCCACATAATAGCCTTGACCCATCTCTAACCAATAAACGACATTTTTTACTGAGGGGAACTGTTAATATCATGAACATATCCAAAAAAACTATCATCGGTGCTCTGGCGACACTTGGCCTTTTTGCTTCAACAGCTGCGGTCCTTGCGGTTGAAGCCCAATCCACCGCTTCGCTCAATGTACGTTCGGGCCCCGGCACCAATTTCAACGTGCTTGATGTCCTTTTCAGCGGCGAGGTCGTCGATGTTACTGAATGTGTGACACAAAACTCAAAAAACTGGTGCCGCATTGAACATACCGGCCCCGATGGCTGGGTAAGCTCAAACTATTTGCAGGCTGTTGCCCCCCCTGCCCCTCCCCCCGCACCGCCTGCTCCAACACCTCCCCCCGCACCTGCCCCTAGTGGCGGCGGATCAGCTGACCCCAATTGCAGTTTCGGTCTGGTCCTTGGCCCATCGGGTCCAACATTTTCAATTTCATGCGGCGATACTCCACCCGTCGCGCCTCCCCCGGCACCTCCCGCTCCCCCAGCACCTCCCCCTGCGCCTCCCGTGGCTGACCGCGCATGCTTTTACACCGGCGCAAACTTTACCGGAGCAGAACAATGTGTTGGAGTGGGAACCTACAACACCCTGAGCGCACCATTTAATGATGAAATCTCATCTGTGCGACTATATGGCAACGCACGGGCAAAGCTATGCCGCAACACCAATATGAATGGCACATGCCGCACCTACAACAATTCGCGTTCCAACCTGCATGGAAATATCAACAATCGGGCCTCATCAGTACAGGTATTTACTGGAACTCTTGGCCCAGTTACCTTTTCAACCGGTCCGATAATCCTGCCCCAGACCTTCACTGCCAATCTTGACAACGGTTCCGTGGGTGGCGCTGGCGCTGATATTCTATACCAGGCTGTTACCCCGGCTGAAAAATATCTAAAACCCTTGAATGGCGCACAACTTTCCGTTTCAGGAACGTCAAACCGAGGATTTGCGGGATGTTCAATAGCGTCATTCTCACCAAATAGAGTACCGCTTTGGTCTCTGCCGGTTGGCTCCTATGTGTGCGTTAAAACCAACGCCGGGCGTATTTCAGAATTCCGCCTGAATGGATATAATGGCACAGATATGAAGATTGGTTACACCACCTGGAAAAACTGATCTCTACTTTAATATCGTCAAACACTTTGCGCCGCTTCCCGACAGGGAGGCGGCGTTGTTCATTTCAGGCTTATATCGTTCAGCATCCATTCATGTGCCAAATGTTTATTTGGCTCAACAGATGTGGATTGCGATTCCTTTTCTCACGCGACCCACTGCATCAAAAAGGAAACGGTAAATATGAAAACGAAAATGAAAAGAACCGCAATCCTGTTATCCTCAGCGCTGTTAGCGCTGTTAGGAGCCACCGCTGTTGCATCAGCTGCAAGCATTCCAGCTTACGCCAAAAGCGCGGTGAATGTACGCACTGGCCCCGGCGTGAGCTACAATAAAGTTGATACGCTATTCGCCGGTGAAAATGTAATGGTCCGAGAATGTCAAAGCGGATGGTGTTATGTGGATCATGCCGGCCCGGACGGCTGGGTGAGCGCAAACTACCTTGCCCAAAGAGGGCGCAACGTCCCAAACAATCCCACAAGACCACCGGTGAATTTTTCCATGACCTTTGGCACCGGCGGCCCCTCCTTTTCTATTTCGGTTGGCGCAGGCTCAATAACACCCCCCAACCCCGTACAAGCAAAAGTTTGTTTCTATCGCAATCAGAACTATCGTGGATCCAGCTTTTGCGTGGCACCCGGCACCTCCAATAACGCCCTGATGGCACCCTGGAACCACTCAATTTCCTCCGTGCGCGTATTTGGTGGCGCCAAAGTTCAACTGTGCAGAAATTGGAATTACTCTGGCAGTTGCGTCGTCTACAACACAAACAGAGCCCACTTCCCCCATGCATTCAACAATAAGACCTCATCCTATCAAACATGGATGTAAAGAACCTAACAAGTCAAACTCAACACTGTTGGAGGCCACCCAAAAGGGTGGCCTTTTTTGTTACCCCTTTACATCAAAAAATTTGCCCCTTGGAACCCATGCAATTGCGCGCTACTCTGAAAAAAATCGATTTTTCTTTGGAGTATGATTCCATGATGTCCAGATTAGTTTTCAAAACCTTGATCGCCGGAACACTATTAGCCATAAGCTGGTTTCCCGGAACTGCACTTGCCAGTGGAAGCGGAACATCGGCCTGGGTATTGAAATCCACCGCTCTTTACTCCGGCCCCGGCTCAAACTATCCCGGCACAGCGATAGATGTGCAACAGGGACAATCCGTAACTGTTTCGCGCTGCTCCCTGCGCTGGTGCCAGATTGCCAACACCAATGGCTGGCTTTCCATGGACAACTTAAGCTTTGGTCAGGCGGCAAAGGGACCTTTTTCCGGTCCAAAATTTGAAATAGAACGAGGTGGCGATGGCGAAGTGTGTTTTTACGACGGTGTTAATTATTCCGGCGCTTCATTCTGCCTTCCATCCGGGGCAACATCCCGGGATCTGGTTCTTTTGGGGTGGGACAACAAAATATCTTCCATATCCGTTGGCGAAGGGGTGTCTGTCAGACTATGCCGCGACAGAAACTTCACGTCCTATTGCGCAACAGTTATAAAAGACACGCCGGCACTGGAGCGTTTTTTGGGGAACGCCGTTAGCGCTTACATGGTCCACTAATAACAATTATCCGACACCAGGCTACAAAAAACCCCAACAGTAAGATACTGCCGGGGTAATATTTTTATCTATTCAATAAACAGATACAGCCTAAAGAACGATCACCCTTGTGCCCGAAGGAACGCGCTCGTAAAGGTCTTTTACATGGTCATTAATCAACCCCACACAGCCATTTGAAACCGCACTGCCAATCGTCCATGGCTGATTGGTCCCATGAATGCGATAGAACGTATCACGGCCATTGCGATAAAGATAAAGCGCCCGTGCGCCAAGCGGGTTATTGGGCCCACCTGCCATGCCACCAGAAAACCGGGCATATTTGTTTGGCTCCCGCCGGATCATATTGGCAGTTGGCGTCCAGCGCGGCCACTCCGCCTTGCGCTCAATAATTGCTTCGCCTTTCCAGGCCAGCCCCGCGCGGCCCACCCGCACGCCATAGCGGCGCGCCCAGGTTGAAGATTCTACCAGATAGAGGAAAAATTTTGAAGGATCGACCACAATCGTACCCGCATCATAGCTATTGTTGAACCGAATGCTTTGCGGCACATATTTGGGATCAATCTTGAAATTCTCGTGTGCAAGACCAAGACCTGGCAATGCCAGTGTGGCTATTCCCGATAATATCAGGTTTCTTCTGTTTATCATGGTGTTGTCCCTCCAGACATTTATGCGCCAGGTAGCTGATCAACTGCTACGCCCGCCAAGTTACTGCCTGGCACATTCTGCGACAGCTTCTTAACAAATAACCAAATTCTCCCCATGCACACTTCAATTCTGTGTGAGCAACCAATGCTCTACAATCAGGGTTTTCAATAACCAAGAAGCTCCTACACCACAAAGTAATGCCACAAATGATGCCGCCGCCAGAGTGATTTTTGTACAAAATGGCGCTCTGCTCTCGGTAGGTGGAACCAGCCAGCGTGGATATCCCGGATGTTCAGTCGCAACCTATTCAAATGCCCCTGTTCGAGTTGGCGACACCTTAAACAGAACTATCTGCGTGCAAACCAGCGATGGCAATATTTCCAAATTCTGGTTTATTGGCCAAACAGGAACTACACTTGGGGTTAAATACAGAACTTGGAGTTAATTTAGATCCTGAGCCTAAATCCTGACAGAATATAAAATAGAAAGGCGCTGTTCTTAATTAAATAGCGCCTTTTTCCTGTGCCAGGCAAACATAAATCCTGAAACAGTCCCTGCATTAGAGCTGGCACCCGGAATTAAAATTCACAAAGTCCCCTTCGGGGCAAAAAAGTGCATGTATTGAGTGAACTGAACTTCATATAAACTTTCTAGCACGAAGCTAAACGCTTTGTTCAGCACCCGTTCATGCCCAAATTGCTTAAGTGTAACTATTGATGTGGCAACATCTTCCATTCACCAGCCACTACAAATTGAGGGAAACAGAACTATGAAAACTCCACGATATCTTACTGCAATCGCAGCCGCCACTATTGGTCTGGCAGCTTCCACATTCGCCGCTCTGGCTGTTCCAGCTGTTGCAACCACCGCCGTCAACGTGCGTTCCGGACCAAGTGTCTCTTTTGCCGTTGTCGACACACTATTCTCCGGCGAATCGGTAAATGTTACCGAATGCCAGGGTGGTTGGTGTTATGTTGAAAAATCCGGGCCCGACGGCTGGGTCAGTGGCAACTATCTTCAGGCAGCAGCAGCACCCGGCTCCGGCTCCGGCTCCAGTTCAGCTGCAAACGATGCCGCCGCAGCAGCAGCCATTCAAATTTTTGGAAGCATCGCCGGGGCAGTCATTGGAAATATTACGACACCACCAGCTCCCCCCCCGGTTGCCGAAGCATGTTTCTATAAGAACTTTAACTATACCGGAGCCAGCTTTTGTGTACCTTCGGGCACCAACGATCCTAATCTGCCCGGAGTCTGGAACAACAAAATATCTTCGTTCACGCTGGTTAATGGCGCCAAGGTTCGTATTTGCCGCAATTTCGGCTATGCTGGTGGATGCCAGGTTCGTACAGTATCCAACCCTTCTCTGGGTGGGTTCATGAACAACAAAATCAGTTCCTATAAAGTCTTTAACTAAGATCAGCGCACAGCGCCACTATCGCACGACTGATTTGTAAACATCGCCCTGAACTTTTGGGGCGGTGTTCTTTTGCAAGCCGACAGGCAGAAGCAGGGCTCGACTACTCATCGCCTTTTTTAGTCCCAGAACCCCTATGCATCCCCCAGAATTCATTCATGGCCAGATAGGTAAAGGATGCAGACCAGCCAATCAGCACCAGACCGGTCAGGGACTCAATGGCTGCCACAAAGCGCAAATGTCCGGTTGGAAAAATATCCCCCATACCAAGAGTTGTGTACGATGCGGCAGAGAAATAGAAAAAATCGACCCAGCTTCCTTCAATGGCGCCGTTGATTTCCCCCAGTCCCCAGCGATGCTGCATAAGGAAAAAGGCGATGGCAAACAGACCTATCTCAAGAATATGGGCGACAAAAGCCACCCCGATAACCGACAGTAAACGACGACGCGGCGATTCGGGCATTTTAGGCAGCGCATTGGAGACCATTCGCAGCATTTCGTAATGAACAAAAATACTCAGCACCACCAGTATTAACGTCAGAAAAATCGCAACAAACACAGCAGATCTCCAGGTCCTAAAGAGCGGCAGCCTAAGTCAATATGGTTAGCAAGCCATAAACCAACAATTAATCCACCTGTTCTGTCGGACGGGACAGGGCAACAAACTTCCCGGAAAAACGCGCGCATTCAAGTTCCTTGCACCTCACCACAGCCCCGATAACAATTCGCGATCGACCACGGGTGGAAAAAGCTTTTTCAAATCGGCCCCAGTCAGAGGTTTCGGAAAACTTCGCCTGCGCGCTAAATGCCGCCTCGATGGGTAAAAGATATTCCATCGAGTGGCGTTGAATAACCAGGTGTGCCGTTTGTGCCTGCTCAGCATCCAGACGCAACCGCAACAAACTCCATGCAGCAAGGGTGGCCAGCGTGGAAACCGAGCCACCAAACGCGGTATCCCGATGGTTTTTGTTGGGGGCAAGCGGCGCACTCAATGTCAGGCTTGTCTTTTCGATAGATACAACATTCACTGCCATAGCCGCTGCTAAGGGAATATGGCTATGCAGATAAGCCTCCAGCTCGTCTTTTGTCATTTTATTACTCATTTGCAACAATTCAGCATCAGGTCTTTGTCTTGATTCGTATCAATACACGATACGCCCCTGACCGGTAGAGTTAAGCACACACTCTTAATTGCCGGCGGGATGAGAGACTATGCGTTTGGGGTTTCCCACCATTATCGTTGGTAGTTTATTGTTGGCGGTGGTTGGATTTTTTCTAACACAAAAACTATCCCTCCTCCCACCATCGCCAACACCCCCCCTATCGCAAAATTCATCTTCCGATTCTTTGAACACGCCCCATCTCAGTATTCAGCAACAGCAGGGCTTTGCCCTCATTACCTCCTATTGCGCCGATTGCCACGCGGTGGGCACAACCGACAATTCGCTTTATCCACCAGCCCCAAGGTTCCGGGATTTACACGAACGTTTTGATGTTACTTTTTTAGAAGAAGCACTGGTTGAGGGGCTGGTTGCGCACCCGGATATGCCAGAGTTTGAATTTGACGTGGATCAGGCTGGCGCCATCATTCAATATTTAGTGTTTCTACAAAACCAATAATTCGTTCCCTATCCGTTCCAGTTGTGTTAGGCAAAAGACTTGAAATTTGCTTTTTTTACGGGCCATTCATGTCAAACGACAAAAACAACACG
This sequence comes from Alphaproteobacteria bacterium, assembly GCA_024279575.1. Lineage (GTDB taxonomy): Bacteria > Pseudomonadota > Alphaproteobacteria > Rhizobiales > Devosiaceae > DROE01. The sequence continues at coordinate 7,088 of JAJRRJ010000146.1, forward strand.
CCGGACAAATCCCCTGACTTTTCAATCGAAGATTTTTTCTCCGAAATTGAAAAGGCAGAAGATATTGCCGCTTCCAAACCCCTGCCCCAGGAACGCCTGCGCAATAAACGACGGCTTGATCGCGAGGAAGCCAAACGCGCCACCACAAAAACCTCGTTTCCCGACAGCCCGACCGGCATGTCCAAATCTTCCCCGAAATCCAAAGCCAACGCAGTGGACCGCCCCACAAATCTGGATGGTTTTGCAGAAAGCCCGCAGGCCGGCTTCAACCACCAGCCAACCGGCGGGGGTGCCGGGGAAGGCTCCGTAGGAGCCAACGGCGGCAAAAAAAATAACACCGGGGGTGCCGGACAGCCCGTCGGTGTGAAACAAAATGCAGGCCCTGCAAGGGCTGACGGCAACAATGCAACAAATGGCGTCACCGCCACCGTTGCTGCCCTGCAAAATCTCATTGAACATGGCCGCGATGTGGTGGAGGGAACGGCCCCCTGGGCACCCCACAAACCTGAGCGACCTGAAAAGGCAGAAGGGGAAATTCCCTTCGATCTTGTCACCGATTTCACCCCGCAGGGGGACCAGCCCACAGCCATTGCCGAACTTAAAGAGGGCATTGATAACGGGGAAACCGATCAGGTTTTGCTTGGCGTCACCGGTTCAGGAAAAACCTTCACCATCGCCCAGCTGATTGCCAAAACCCAGCGCCCCGCCCTCATACTTGCCCCAAACAAGACCCTGGCCGCCCAG
>JAJRRJ010000147.1 GCA_024279575.1 Alphaproteobacteria bacterium
GGCCTTGCAAAAGAAGTCGGCCCGCTCGGAATTCGCGTTTGCTCGGTTCAGGCAGGAACAGTGAACACCGATATTCATGCCAAAACCGGCAACCCGGACAGGCCCGCAATGGTCGCTGCAACCTCCCCCTTGCGCCGCGTTGGTGTGCCCGGGGATATCGCAGAAGCTGTTTTCTGGTTAGCTTCGGACAAAGCTCAATATGCCACAGGCACAATTTTGCGCGTCGGGGGTGGCCTATAGGCACCCTGCAGAAAAACCGAACGCATATAGCGGCTTATGCGCCATTACCGAATCAAAATATCAACTGAACAATTCGCCCCAAATGCCGGGCGGTTCAGCTGCACTCAGCCTTTCCGCTAAGTTCAAGAACGGTCTGTGTCCCCCCTTGCATAGCGAACCCACTGACAACGCGAAAAATAAAATTCCCCTGATGAATATACTGTCCACTCTCTTGGGATTGCACGCCGGTGGATTTGGTCCGAACGGTCAAATCATAACCCGTCGCCTGCCCATTTGTATCCACTTCCTCCAGAAAAAGGCGCATATCCGCCCGCCCGTCCGCAAGCCACTGGGCAATAATATGTTCGAAATTAAAATCCACCACGCGTCTTTCTTCGCCCTCGCCATACTCAAATTCAGCATGAACGATCGACAGGGGCATCATACCACTATCGTAAAAACTGGAATAATTTGGCGATAGTGGAAACACAAAACGAACCGGTTCGTCTTCCCCTCCTCCCCGGCACTCCATGTTTGGCGGCGTTGCGTTTGCCGGTATAGCCACGAAGCTCAACAATACCATCAGCAAAACCTTTTTCATTATCCCCCCTTGCACACCTCAAAAATCAGTCAGCAAATTACCAATAAAAACTGCTGGCAGATTGCGCAAAAATTTGCCGCAATCCATCTCGATCACCAACACCACCTAACCGGCGAACGGCTTGCTCAATACGCTGCGCTTCATTATAGCCCAAAATAGCGGTCTCGTTCGCAAAATATCCAAACATTGCTTCAAAATCCGTTCGAAATTCAGCCAAACGCACACTAGCTAAATTCCCCTGGGGCGGCTCCCCCGGCATCAGAAGAACGACATTCTGCTCTACAAGAATATCCTGCAATTCTGAGCCTCCTTTATTCATTCCATATACAAGAACAATGTCAATTTCTGTTTCACCAATTACGTTGATAACCCGGTTTGCCGCATCCTCGCCTGCCTCAACAATAGAAACATAAACGTCGACCCCCCCAAGATGACCATCAGATTCTTCATTGGGATGAGCATCCCGCTGAGTTGTTGCCAGCATAAAGCCATTTCGAAAATCCAAACCCGATTGGCTCAGCTCCCCGCTCTGGGGACTAATCAAAACAACACCAAAACTATGGGCAAAAACGCTGACCGATGAAAGCACCAGTCCCAACAACAAAACTGCCACAAACTTCAAAATCTTGTATTTTTTCATGTTTTTCCCTTAAACCTATGCAGATTTGTTGTTTTTCGAACGCGCCACAAACGGTGCAACAATAGCTACCGCAAACCACCCAACACCAACCGCCAGCAATGTCAAAACGATTGCTTCAGTTGGCACCTGAATTTTGGCTTCAAACGCCCAAAAATAAGTTGGAATTGCCGACATCGGGGTTAGCAACGCCAACAAATACGTCCAATTTGGCACAGGCTTTTCTGCAAGGCGCTGCAAAACTGTCTGCCCCCCACCAAAAGTTCGACCCCGCCACATGGCCAGAATGCTCAACCCGACCAGCGGCACAATGGCCAGCGACAAGGGCAAATAGGGATAGGCGACCATCCCGGACAATCCCAAAGCAACAACAATAATGAAAGCAACTTCCCACCGGGACGCTTTGAAAGCCATTGCCCCAAACCGATTAGAAAGCCCCATGCCCAAAAGCCAGAACCCGCTCGACACCACAGCAAGCAAAACAAAATCATTAGGCGTCAAAGGCGCCATCCCCTCCCCTGCGCCCCAAAACCATGTGGCCCAAAAACCCCAAGCTATTCCAAGCGCAATGAACATCACTCCATTACCAAACGGCCCGAGCCGCCGCATGCCCAAACGCACCAAATACCAGCCGACAAGCACATCAATCAGCGCGTGCCAGCCGATGCTGGGGAACACAAAGGAAACCGGCATATCCTGATAAATAACCGGAATAGTCAACCCCTCGGTTGCCCAACCGAACAGAGCCCCCGCCAAAAAAAGCCCCGAAAGCGTGCGCACATTAAAGTACGACAACGCCATCAGCATCGGATAGGTAAAAAGCGTATAAAATCCGGCAAACGAAACAAACGCGGGGATCGCCAGAACAGGGCTGCTCTTAAGCGTAGTCAGCAGTTCGGCAACCGGCTGTTCATTAACAAAGAAATATTCCGAAAAGAACATCAGAATTATCGCACTGCCATAGGCCGCCGCCAAACGATGTAAAAACGCTTTCAACCTGTGCCTCGCCTCCATGTTTTGACAAGTGTTTCACACAGATTAGGCCAAAACATGCCGACAAAACTCATCCCTTGAGCGGTGCGAACTTCGCTGTGAAATGCCGCATCATGGGCGGCTCGTCAACAATTTCAAAACCCTGCAACTGGTCTTTGATCGCAATAATTTCCTCGAACACTTCAACAATATAATCTGCGTGGGACTGGGTATAAACCCGCCGTGGCATGGCCAGCCGCACCAGATCCATTGCCGCCGGGGTTTCACTGCCATCCGGCGCACGTCCAAACATCACCGTTCCGATTTCACAGGCCCGAATTCCTCCGATTTCATAAAGAGCCACCGCCAATGCCTGTCCCGGATATTTCAGCGGCTCGATATGATCAAGCCAGCTCCGCGCATCAACAAACACGGCATGACCCCCGGCAGGCTTAACCACCGGAACACCCATTTGATCAAGTTTTTCAACAATATACTCATTGGTGCGCACCCGATAGCGCAGATAGTCTTCATCAACAATTTCAGCCAGCCCTTGCGCAATCGCATCCAGATCACGACCGGCCAAACCACCATATGTTGGAAACCCTTCGGTTTGAATGAGCCGTGTGCGTACTTTTTGCGCCAATTCATCATCATTCATCGCCAGCCAACCGCCAATATTGGCAAACGCATCCTTCTTGGCACTCATGGTCATCCCGTCGGCCATTTCAAACATATCGCGCACAATTTCTTTGATCGAACGCTCACCCTGGCCATCCTCGCGCTGTTTAATAAACCAGGCGTTTTCAGCAAACCGACATGAATCAATAATAAATGGCACATTATGCGCCCGGGCAATTTTCGCCGTTGCCCGGATATTTTCAAGGCTAACCGGCTGCCCGCCCCCGGCATTATTGGTAATTGTGGTCATCACACAGGGAACCGCATCCCCGTGTTCAACCAGAAATGCCTCAAGCTTGTCCAAATCCATATTGCCCTTGAAAGGATGCAGATTTTGCGGATCCTTACCCTCAGCGATCACCAGGTCAAACGCCAGCGCACCCGTGCCCTCAATGTTACCCCGCGTCGTATCAAAATGGGTATTTGAGGGAATAACTTTGCCCGGCCCCGCAATAAGGGAAAACAAAATTGCTTCCGCCGCGCGCCCCTGATGGGTTGGAATAATATGTTTAAAGTCCATCAGATCACGCACCGCCGCCTCAAAACGGATAAATGAGGGCGAACCCGCATAGCTCTCATCCCCACGCATTATAGCCGCCCACTGCTCAGCACTCATGGCTGAAGTGCCCGAATCCGTCAAAAGATCAATGATCACGTCCGCCGATTTAAGGGCAAACAGGTTATAATCAACGCTTTGTAACAATTGCTGACGTTCTTCACGGGTAGTGAAGCGAATAGGTTCAACGGATTTAATGCGAAAAGGCTCAATGATGGTCTTCATAAGGGGCGACTCCAAAATGCGCCCCATAACAAACCATGTGAAACGGGGCTGAATTACGCTACGGTTGCTTTTTCCAGATAAAAAAGCCGCGACCAGCGCCCAAAGTTAATAGTATCGAATTTAACCCCGGTTTTGCATCAGAGCAACCCCGATTTCACACTTTGAGAAGTCTTATTCCTCTTTGCCCAGCATACGCCTCCAAGCTTGCGAATTATGAACCCATGGGCAGGCCATGGTGCCCGCAAAAACCAGCACCAAAAGCACCAGAGAAGCAAACCACAACTCAACCGGATTTTTCAGGGCAAAAAGCAGATAATAAATAAATCCGTACCAAATGACGCCCTCAATTGCGCCCCAGAACCATACTGAAGATTTCATAAGAAACACCTCCTTTTTAACAAAACGGAGACAAAATACTCATTTCATGAGACGAAAAAGAAACCTCTGCCTCCACCATAAACATGGTGTTTTTGATTGAACAATTCAACCAGGCCCTACCCGTCAAACCCCGGCAGGAATTGCAAATATGACAATCACAACCGAGAGCACAACACCGCCGCCATAAAACAGGGCTTTGGTATATCGCCGCTCTTTGCCGTCACGCAATACCGACAATGTCGCCTGTAAACTCTGAAAACCATAATAAACCACAAAGGCCTTGGAGGCATAGGTGATGATCTCATAGATATTGGCTGACCAGGTAATGGCAATGGCAACAATTGCCGTCAGCAGATAGGCAAGTTTTACAGGAATTTTCCGGCGGCTGGTTTCTGAAATCAAACCGCCTGCACCATTCATATCCGCCACGGCTGCAGAAAGCTGAGAGGCCAGCGCCACAGTAATAATTAAAGGCGCCACGAGAATTCCTACCGGGCGCAGCAGATCAATGATTGCAGTCTCCTCGGCAATCGCTGACAACGATTCGCTGAAATAGGGCGTAATAAGCAGAATGAACACCAGATAGATCCCGGTTGAAATCCATTGCGCGTATCGCATTGTGGCAATGCGTAAACCGCTATCATACTCATCCCCCAGATAGCGCGATGTTTCAAATCCCTGCACCAGAATTATCAGTCCCAGCAATACCTGAACCTCCTGCATTCCGGTATCATGCTCAAGGACAGGCCAGGAAAAATCCCCGCTGCTCAGCGAAATAAATGAAACTGCCAGCAGCGCCAGACAAAGCGCACCAATCAACGAGAGTTTCAAGCCAACCGCGTAGGTCTCAATTTTTTCAAGAATATCAAGCCCCCGCAACAACCCCAAAAGGCCAATCGTTCCAATAACCAGGCTCGCCAGAACTCTTATCCAGAATTCATCCACAATGTCTCCGCTGCGCAAGGCGAAGGCGGCAAAAAGATTGAGGTAATAGGTTACAGAAACAAAATAGGCCAGCGATAGGGAAATATGCGAGGCTTCCTCAATAACTATTACTGTGCGCGGCGCACCGTTCCCCAGCTTTGGCTCCACCAAAGCAATATTGTGCCGGACCGCCGATCCGTAATAATAACCCACGGCACAAAGAC
>JAJRRJ010000148.1 GCA_024279575.1 Alphaproteobacteria bacterium
CATCGGTTCCCCAAAGCAATTAGACTGATTTACTCAACATTTTTTTTAATTCATTCAACCGCACAACACCAAACAATTGCAAAAGCAAAAAGTAAAAAACCATGCCAATCAACAACAGAGCTGAAAATGAGAAAATTTGCATAAGCGGCATAGCAGAAAGGTTGATCCAGTGCCCACCAAAAACCGACCCGAACCATAAAAGACCGGCCATTGCCAGACTGGAAACCACAATAAATATATGGGTTTTCCAGACTTTTGGTCCCATACTAAAGTGACCCCGTTTCATCAGAATTGCAATCAGAAACACCGCATTGAACCAGGCAGCAACGCTGGTGGCAATTGCGATCCCGATATGGGAAAAATCAGCAAACAGGTAAAGTGACAGGGCGATGTTTATCACCACGGACATCGCCGCCAGAATTGTGGGGGTCACAGTATCTTCCCGGGCAAAAAACCCGGGTTGAAAAACCTTGATCAAAACAAAGGCGGGCAACCCCAGAGCAAAGGCGCCCAATGCGGGCGCTGTTGCGTTGGTCGCCGCCGCATCAAACGCTCCCCGCTCAAACAAAACCTGTACAATTTCACGGGAGAGAACAAACAGAGCGGCAGCGGCGGGCAGCCCCAGCATCATCGCCAGAAAAAGCGATTGCTCTTGCGCCAGGGCGGCCTGCTCAAAACGCTTTCCCTTCAGATGCCGGGACAATTGAGGCAACAACACCACCCCGATGGCTACCCCGATTATCCCCAAGGGAAGTTGATACAACCGATCAGCAAAATACAGATAAGAAATGGCGCTGGTTGCTCCCGATGCAATAATGGTTCCAACAAAAATATTTATCTGTGTCACGCCTCCGGCCAAAACCGCGGGTAGGGCCAGTTTCCAGAAACGGGCAACGTCCTTGTCCCATGCGGGCCATTTCAAGACAGGCAACAGTCCCATATTGCGCAAGGCCCAAATTACAATACCCACCTGCGCCACACCCCCGATGATCACGCCACCTGATAACCAGATTGCACCATCGACTTGTCCATATGTGCTGAACACCAAAAAAACCAGAATAGCAATCATCACAATATTAAGCATCACCGGCGCAAAGGCGGCGGCGAGAAATTTGCCCAATCCGTTTAACATACCGCCAAAGGCAGCCATCACGGACATTAATGCGAGATAGGGAAAGCATATGCGGGCCAGAAGAACGGTAAATTCAAACTTTACCGGATCCACCAGAAATCCGGGCACAAAGACGGCCATAATCTGAGGCATAAATATCTCAGCTACAACGGTAAGCACAAAAAGAAAAAGCACCAGCCAGGAAATTATTCGAGCGGCCAGATCGCGCGCGGCATGTTCTCCCTCCCTTTCAAGGGTCCCGGCAAACAGGGGGATCAATGCCGCATTAAAGGCCCCTTCAGCAAACAGTCGACGAAACAGGTTGGGAAACCTGAAGGCGGCAAAAAAAGCATTTGCCGCCATGGATGTGCCCAACACATTGGCAATCAGTATGTCGCGCACAAATCCCAGTATCCGGGACAACAGGGTCATGACGCCAACTGAGAAAAAATTTTTATACAGGTTCATGCTTCAGACAAAATTCACTGTTTGGCGGAAAAAGCCGCTGTTTTTTTCTGGGATGCCAAAATATTGAGCAAACGCTCAGTTACCCGGTTTTGCCTGGCTTTGCTGGAAATTTTTGCCCCGGTCAGGTCCGTGACATAGAACACATCCACCGCCTTTTCTCCATAGGTGCCAATATGGGCTGACCCGATGGACAGGTTCAGGTCAGCCAATTCCCGCGTCAGGTCATAAAGCAAACCGGTGCTATCCAGTCCTGAAATTTCTATCACGGTAAATTTTTTGGACAACCCGTTTGAAATCTGAACATCGGGGGGAAGCTTGAAGGGCTTGAGGCGTTTATTGAATTTGGAATTGGCCCCCAGATCATCCGGGATGCGTTTGGTTCCTGCAATCAATTGCTTGACGGTTTCAATCACCCGGTTGGCGCGGATGGTCTCGTCTTCATCGACGCTAAAAACCCGTCGCAAGCGAAAAGTATCAAGGGCGTACCCGTCGCGTAAAGAAGAGATATGCGCGCCAACAATTGATGCATCACACAAGGTGCATGCGGCTGCAATCCAGGACAATAATCGGGGGTGATCAGGGGTATAAAAGGATATTTCCGTTATGCCTTCGAAGGCTTTAACGGTACAATGCCCGGAAAAGTGCTGCTCCCGATCATCGGCACCTTTTATCATTTTTGCATGTTCAAGCAGCAATTTGTGATCCGTGTGCAGCCAATAGGAATCGTAGTGACGCGCCAGATAGTTATCAATTTCAGTTTCCGGCCAGGAGTCCGCAAGGCTGGCAACCAGATTTTTCTTGATCCGGGCAACCCGCTCACTCTGGTTGACCTGGGAATGACCCCCGGACAATAAAGGTTCAGTCGCGTAATAAAGGGAGCGCAAAAGCGAACCTTTCCACCCCGTCCACACACCTGGTCCCACCGCGCGAATATCACAGGCGGTTAAAATCATCAGCAAAGCCAGGCGCGCCGGACTTTGTACCAACTCACCAAAAGACTGGGCGGTTTCAGGGTCCTGAATATCACGGGACTGGGAGATTTCGCTCATGATCAGGTGATAACGGATCAGCCAGGCAACTGTTTCGGTTTCAGATGGGGAAAGACCAAATCGGGGGCAGAGTTTGCGTGCAATTTTTTCCCCGGCAATGGAGTGATCCTCCGGGCGCCCTTTGGCAATATCGTGCAAAAAAAGAGCAATGAACAATAAACGGGTATCATTTAATGTGGGCAGCAGTTCATGGGTCAGGGGCAATTCCTGTTTATATTTACCGTTGATGATACCCGCCATTACACCCACTGAGCGGATCAAATGTTCGTCCACCGTATAATGATGATACATGTTAAACTGCATCAAGGCGACAATTCTGCCAAATTCCGGTACAAATTTACCCAGTACACCGCTTTCATTCATTCGGCGTAAAATTCTCTCAGCCGACTTTGGATTGGTCAGAATATCCACAAATAACCTGTTGGCTTCAGGGTCATCACGCACCTGCCTGGTAATCAACGCCAACGAGCGCCCGATCTGTTTTAGCGCTTCAGGGTGAAAAAGAATGTCCTCATGGGCGGCCAACCAGAAAATTTTGATCAGGTTGACCGGGTCGCGGGCAAACACTCTTTTGTCGACCATATTGATCCGACCCCGTTCAACCACAAAATCTTTTTCGTTGCGAATTTTGCGCGTGCCTTTGCGCCAATTATCCAAAAACCGCCCCAGCAGGTCGGGTTGTTTTGCATGATCAAACTCAAGAGAAGCACAAAACAGGCGCGTCAGATCCCCCACATCCTTGGCCACCAAAAAATAGCGCTTCATAAAACGCTCAACACTGAGCATGCCTGCCCTGTCAGAAAATCCAAGCCGTTTTGCCAATTCCGGCTGCATGTCAAAATGCAGTTTTTCCTCAGCCCGCCCTGTTACAAAATGCAAATGACAGCGCACACTCCACAAAAAATCCTCTGCTTTTTCAAACACCCGTAATTCGGCGCGTGAAAAAACACCCTTATCCACCAACTCGCGGTTAGATTTAACACTGTAAAAGTATTTTCCGATCCAGAACAATGTATTGAGATCGCGCAGACCTCCCTTGCCATCCTTTATGTTTGGTTCAACCACATAGCGGGTGTTGCCAAGGGATTCATGGCGTACATCGCGTTCCGCCAGTTTGGCATCAATGAATTCGGGGCCTGTACCAACGATAATTTCTTTTTCAAACCGCTCCCCAAGGGTTTGAAAAATTGTGTTGTCACCGGCCAGAAAACGGGACTCAAGAGTTGCTGTTCTAATGGTCATATCTGTTTTTGCCATGGCCAGACACTCATCCATGGTGCGCACCGCATGGCCAACTTTTTGTCCCAGATCCCACAACATATAAAGCACGTATTCAGTTATGGACTCCATCAGTTTATCCTGCTTTGCAGGAAGGATAAATAACAGATCTATATCTGATCCGGGGGCGAGAGTTGCGCGACCATATCCCCCGACCGCGGCAATGCAAATGGCTGGTGTATCGGGTACAATCTCATTTTGAAAAATATGTTCAGTGGCAAAACGATGGATGGCGATAATAATTTCATCCTCAGCCAGAGAGAGGTTTTGCGCACATTTCAGGCCCCGACGGGTGTCCAGAAGATCAAGTTCGGCCTGCTGCTTTGCCACAAGTAATGTGGATTTAAGCAACGCAAGGAATGCGGAGCGGATTTGAGGTGAGGCGGGATCATGTCCATCAGTTTGTGCAAGGATTTGTGTCAGCAGCTGTTTTGCCGTTTTGAGCACAAAGTGTCTTTTTTTAGCAGTGGCTTTGGCGGATTTGTCTTGAGGGACCTTAATTTTTGGCATCGCGATGCGCCGCCTTTTTCAGGTCATACATAAATTCAATGGCCTCACGGGGGGTTAGTTCATCCGGGTTCAGTTTTTCAACCAGCGACAAAACCGCACTGGGTTTTTGCACCGCCGGGGCAGGACGCTGAGAAAACAGGGGCAAATCATTAAGGAATTTTCCCGGTTTGTTGGCATCCTGACTTTCCAGCAGGGTAAGAATTTCTTTGGCACGCTGCAAAACCGTGTCAGGCAAACCTGCCAGCCGTGCCACCTGAATACCATAGGAGCGATCCGCAGCACCTGCCACAACCTCATGCAGGAAAATGACTTCCCCCTGATATTCCCTTGCTTTCATCGTATGATTGGACACCCTCTCCAAAAGAGTGGCCAACGCCGTCATTTCGTGAAAATTAGTGGCGAACAATGCCCGGGATCCATTGGTTTCATGCAGGGCCTCAGCAGTCGCCCAGGCAATGGAAAGGCCATCAAAAGTGGCGGTGCCGCGCCCGATCTCATCTAAAACCACCAGTGACTTTTTTGTGGCCCGATTCAAAATCTCAGCGGTTTCAACCATTTCCACCATAAATGTTGAACGCCCGCGCGCGATATCATCGGACGCACCAACCCGGGAAAACAATCGATCCACAATTCCAATATGTGCGGAACGGGCGGGAACGTAGGCGCCGATCTGAGCCAGAATGGCAATGAGCGCATTTTGCCGCAAAAAGGTGGATTTACCGCCCATATTTGGCCCGGTCACCAGCCAGAGCTGGCCCCTGTCATTGTTAGATTTTGCTGTTGTAACTTCACCCAGATCGCAATTATTGGTAACAAATGTTTCCCCGTTTTGCGCCAGATTCTGCTCTACAACGGGATGACGGCCCGCTTCAATGTTAAACGCCAGCGAAGTATCAATTTTGGGGCGGCAATAGGATTGATCAGCGGCCAGTTTGGCCAGACCAAAACTCACATCAATCCGGGCCAAAGCGGCGGCTGTTTCACGCAATTGCTCCGTTATAGCAATAATTTTCTGATGCAGTTTATCAAAAATTTCCTGTTCTATTTCCAAAGCAATAAACTGTGCCCTGGCAATCTGACCCTCAAGTTCGCTTAGCTCAGTGGTGGTAAATCGCATGGCATTGGCCATGCTCTGACGGTGAATAAATGTTGCCAGATATGGCTCTTCAAGCAGTTTTTTCCCATATGGAACCGGAACCTCAATGAAAAACCCCAAAACTTTATTGTGTTTGATTTTGAGGGGTTTTATGTCGGTTTCACCGGCCAGGCGGGCCTGCAACTGAGCAATAACAGAGCGGCTTTTGGTTGCCAGCTCCCGTTGCTCATCCAGTTGAACACTCCAGCCCGCACGCACAAATTCACCATCGCGCGCAATCAAAGGGGGCTGATCAATGAGCGTTGCCAATATCTGATTTGCAATTTCAAGCGGCACCAGACGCAAGTTTTTAATTACGCTATACATTGCCTTGGGTAAGTTAGCTTTGGTCTGCAAAATTTCATATAAATCATGGGCGCTGAGGATGGCTGCGGCAATATGAGCCATATCGCGCGGACCGCCCCGCCCAAGATTAAGCCGGGTCAGGGGACGTGTCAGATCAGGCAACCCCCGCAGGGCATCATGAACATTCTGACTGAGCAAAGAATCAGAATAAAATGTTTCAACCATATCCAGACGGCGATTAATGGCCTTTGGATCCATCAATGGCGTGGTAAGTCGTCGGGATAACAAACGCGAACCAGCGGCGGTGATACAGCAATCTATGGCATGGCGCAGCGAACCTTTGCTTTCGCCCCGATTTGTCTTGAGCACCTCAAGGGACGACCAGGTGGCCAGATCAATTTGCATATGCGTCGGCGCATTTGTGTTGGCTGGTGGACGCAATGCAATGCCCGCTGCCTTCTGGGTTTTGGCCACATAGGCAACCAATGCACCCAAAGCCGATTGCGCCACCCTGGAATATCCGCTGATATTCAGATTTTCAAATGCTTTATCAAGCACATCGGGGGCAAGCTCACTCATAAAAAGAGCATCTTCAAGCACCGCTATGTGACGCACCCTATCCAGAATATGGGCAGAATTTTTGGCCAAATCATCGTGGGTTTTTTGCGAAAGTATAAGTTCTGCCAGATCAAGTCGGCCCAACTCATCACCAATTTGATCCGGTTCAATATCGGTTACAAACGTCTCCCCAGTGGAGATATCTGCCCAGGCGAGGGAAAAACTTCTTTGCCCATGACTTAACATGGACAATGCACCCAGAAAATTATTAGCCTGGGTGGGGAGCAGGTCATCCTCTGTTATGGTGCCGGGGGTAACCAGGCGCACAACATCGCGCTTGACTACCGATTTGTTCCCGCGCTTCTTGGCCTCAGCGGGGTCCTCCATCTGCTCGCAGATAGCAACCCGGTGTCCGAAGGAAATCAGTTTGCGCAAATATTGGGAATGGGCGCGCACCGGCACCCCGCACATGGGGATGGGAGTGCCCATATGGGCGCCGCGCGTTGTAAGGGCAATGCCCAATGCCGCGGCTGCAATTTCTGCATCTTCAAAAAATAATTCGTAAAAATCTCCCATGCGATAAAACAAAAGATACCCCGGATTAACAGCCTTTATTTCAAAGAACTGCGCCATCATCGGGGTTACGGGTTTTACCTTTCCGGACTGGGTGTTGGTGCCGGAAACACCAGCCCCTTTACTGGAAGAGGATTTATCCGCATCAGGGGGGGCCGCAAGAAAGGGCTCTTGGTCCATTTTTGTTCAAACACTATCTTTTTTGATACCGGTAAAAGCCAGCCTAGGCCAGATGAAACGCGATGCCAACAGTATCTCTCAAGCAAATTTCATTGTTATGTGCAAAACTGAAAAATGGTCAGACAAACCGGTTGATCATGTTTTCCAGATATTCCTGTGCACCGGAACGTGGTTGAGGGTTGATTTTGTGTTTTTCGACCCGTTGTGCGATCTGTTCAAGGCTGCGTTTTCCAGCAAGCATGGCCTGAGCTTCCTCCCCTTCCCAATCCCCGTAACGGGCATCAACAAAGCGATCATAACTCCCCTCTTCAATGAGGGCAGCGGCGGCTTTTAGGCCTCTTGCGCAGGTGTCCATTGCTCCGATATGTCCATGGAGCAAGTCAGCAGGATCAATGGATTGCCGACGCAATTTGGCGTCAAAATTTGTGCCCCCGGTTGTAAAACCCCCGTTGCGTAAAATATGATAATAGGCCAGCGCAACTTCGGGAACGTTATTTGGAAACTGGTCCGTGTCCCAACCCGACTGATAGTCGTTGCGGTTCATGTCGATGGAGCCAAAAATATCATGGGCGGTGGCAGTGGCCACTTCATGTTCAAAAGTATGCCCTGCAAGAATCGCGTGGCCCACCTCAATATTGACCTTTATTTCATTTTCCAGCCCGTATTTTTTTAAGAAGCCAAAAACGGTGGCCACATCAAAATCATATTGGTGTTTTGAGGGTTCCTGGGGTTTAGGTTCAAGCAAAATGGTGCCTTTGAAACCAATTTTATACTTATAGTCCACCACCAGATTGAGCATACGGCCCAACTGGTCAAATTCACGCTCCATTCTGGTGTTGAGTAAAGTCTCATAGCCTTCTCGCCCCCCCCATAATACATAATTTTGTCCGCCAAGACGGTGGGTGACATCCATATTGGCTTTGATGGTTGCGGCTGCATAGGCAAAAACATCCGGGTCGGGATTGGTGGCAGCACCCGCCATAAACCGGGCATGGGAAAACAAATTGGCTGTGCCCCAAAGCAGTTTGACGCCGGTTTGTTGGATTTTTTTCTCAAAAATGTCCGCCATGTGATTAAGACGTTTCACCGACTGAGAATAGCTTTCCCCTTCGGGGCGCACATCGGCATCATGAAAGCAAAAATAGGGGACCCCGAGCAAAGCAAACATCTCAAATGCCACATCCGCTTTAAGTTCGGCATGCGCCATCGTATCCCCAAACCAGGGGCGCTCAAAAGTAGATCCGCCAAACGGATCGCCCCCCTCCCAGGCAAAGGAATGCCAATAGGCCACGGCAAAACGCAAGTGTTCTGACATGGTTTTACCCAGCACGATTTCCTCTGCATCATAGTATCTAAAGGCCAGTGGGTTTGTAGTTTGCGGGCCTTCAAATCTGATGGGTGTTTGTTCCCCAAAAAATCCATTCATGAAGAAGTCCTTTCAATTGCGAGG
>JAJRRJ010000149.1 GCA_024279575.1 Alphaproteobacteria bacterium
ACTATTCTTTCCACCGCCAGAAAACTGTTTGACAGCGCAGGATACGACGCCACATCTGTGGAGCAGATTGCACTTGCAGCCGGCTTTGCCAAGGGCACAATATTTTCCCATTTCCCTGACAAAGCAAACCTGCTCACCGCTGTACGGATTGATCAGCTGGAAACCCTTGTTGAACAAATGAATGCCCGCCTCAACACCCCGACCCACCCCAACATCGTTGAAGTGTTTCTGGATATTTTGAACCCATGGCTTTCCCTGTTTGCCAGGGACCATGATTTTACCCATGTATTTCTTAATCAGGCTGATTTGCGCGGCGGTTCTTCAGCCATGCGCCTGTATGAGGTTTGCTGTGCACTGGATAGTGCCCTGGAAAAAACCATCGCCACCCTGATTGATGAGCAGCGTTTGCCCGATACCATAAGTGTCTCCCTTTACGCTCAGGGAATTCAGGCCTTCTTTTATCACGTTCTTATCGGTTTGCATTCTGGCGCAACTGCCAACCAAAGTGATCAGCAGATTTTGTTGCGTGGACTGCTCTCGCGATGGTTGGAGCCTGCCCAATAGACACCTTGTATTATTTCTTTGGTGTGGCATTAAACCTGAACACCGTGTCCTCCAGCGTAACTTCAAGCTCCATATTCGACAACCGGGCCAGCAATCCGGTATAGAACGGATGAATTTCCCGCGCTGTGACTTCCTCAACTTCCCCTGTTATATATTCCATGAGATTAGCAGGGATAAGTGTTTTCTGCCGTTTTTCTTTGTCACTTGTAGCCACAATATGAATGGACTCATTGCCTGCGTCCCCCCCCAGTGTGACACTGACTTCCCCCCCCCGGAACACCGCCTCACTGGCGATCAACAACATGTTCATCAAAAGTTTGCCCTTGTTCTTGGGGATTAAAACCGGATCAATATTCCAACTCAGATTGGCCTTCTCTATGCCATAATAAATCTGTCCAACCCGTTCGCATTCCCGCGTGTCAAAATCCGTTCCCGCAGTGGAGGAGGCCCCATAGGCAAGACGCGCAAATTCAAGTTTTGCCAGGGATTGTTTGGCAGCGTTGGCAATCAATTCCTGTGCCAGATCTTTCATGCTGGCCTGTGCCGGATCGTCCAGCGCCTGTAAACCGTTTCCAATCGCCCCCACCGGATTAATCAGATCATGGCAAACCCGCGAACACAACATGGCCGCCAGGTCAGGTGCACTCAATTCAATTATATTGCTCATACTTTTTTCCTCGTGTTACCAGCGACCAGGAAAAACCAAAATCCTCGCTCACCTGATGCCCCATAAAAATTGCCGTAAAGTTACTTAACGCCTGTCCTGCCAGTTACCGATCGCTTCCACTCGGGCGATTTTGTCAGCCTGTTCAAAAGCCGCCCTGTTTGAAAACGAATAAAACAGATAAAGCCGATTATCCAGCACCTTGTAAATCAAAGGGTTCCCATCGGAAAAAAACCCCCGGGATAAACTCATCACCCCGTGCCCGCCAAACTGGGGCGCGTAGATTTCAGGAGCCTTTGAAAAAATTTCCATATTTCCCTGTGAAGAAAAAAACCAGGGAACCCCTTGCCAAATCAACTCAAAATCACGTCTGCCCGGCAAAGGCTCAGCATCAGTAAAATATGAAATCGGGTCGTATCCGTTCAGCGCCACCCCCGACAAGGGATCAACAACCACATCAGAATTCAGGCGCAAATTACTGGCAAAGGCGGGAGCGCCAGCCAATATCAACGTCGCAAAGATCATAAAAAAGCGGATCGGTGCGCCCATACTTAACATTTGTTTACTGATTTGCCGCATCATTGTCGCGATTGGGCCCTAACGGTTCAAGCAATTGCCACGGATTCTAACGTCTAATGGTGAGACATTGGTAAACAATTTCTCAAGTTTTTACAGGAATCCCTCTAATTCTCCAACTCGGGTGCCATTTACAATGTCAACAATATCCCCAAAACCCTTTTTGAAAAACCTGCTTCGCTCCACCTTGTTTGTGCTCTCTTTAATGGGCGCACTTTCGGTGACGGTGGTCCCCCTCCACGCACAGGGTGCTGTTTCGGCCACCTATTCTGCCGATGAACTGATTTCAACCGGAACAAACTTTTTTGGCTCCGTTTCCCAGGGGCTGGCCTCGGTTATGGAACGGGCTGTTTCCCAATTTGGACAGCCAAACGCCTATATTCTGGGTCAGGAAGGCTCCGCCGCCCTCATCGGAGGAGTACGCTATGGCGAGGGAGCAATGTACACACGCAATGTGGGCCAGCGCGATATTTTCTGGCAGGGACCAACCATCGGCTTTGACGTGGGGGGCGATGGGTCCCAGGTTATGATGCTGGTCTATAACCTGCCTGATGTAAATCAGGTTTATGGCCGCTATCCTGCAGTGCAGGGAACCGCCTATTTCATCGGCGGCATCGGCATGACGGTTATGAAGCGTAACAATGTTATTATTGTACCCATTCGCGCCGGGGTCGGCGCGCGTCTGGGGATCAACGTAGGCTATCTCAAATTTACAGATCAACCTACCTGGAACCCGTTTTAGCCAACAAATTCCAACATAAAAAACCAACCGCAACTTCAGGAAAATTGCGGTTGGCAATCTGGTGGTTACACGGGGGTAATGTGTAACCACCATAAACTGATCGAAAAATCTCTAACGATTAGTCATCATCATAATCGTCGTCGTCATCATCATGATCGTCGTCATCGTCATCATAATCGTCGTCATCATCATAATCGTCATCGTCATCATAATCGTCGTCGTCATCATTGTCCCAACGGTCATCGCTTCCATTGAGGCGATTTGTATTGGAATAATCACATTCAATTGTTCCTCTGATTGTCCGGCCGGAGGCATCAGTGAATTCTACAGATATCCGCGCATTTGGCGATTTATCGGCACAAATTGAATTGATCTGGCTTGTGGAAACCAGGTCATTAAGCGAACGCGCCTGACCGGTTGCAGTCGCTGCGAGCACAATTGCCAGCACAGCCATTGAAGTTGTTACTGTCTTTTTCATTTTTATCTCCATTTAATTTCTGCGCTGTTCTGCGCCATGAATCAAACCTAACAAACCCTGCCTGACCGATCGGTGAGCGCTTTGTCAGGGAATTGTAATGTTTGTTGTGCTAAGGTTATAAGTATGGACAGAAGAGACATATTGATACGAATGGCATGGCTTCTTGCACTCAGCACCTGGGGCAGTCCGGCTATGGCTGATGACGATGACGATGACGATGACGATTATGATGACGACGATGATGACGACGATGACGACTATGATGACGACTATGATGACGACGACGATGACGACTATGACGACGACGACGACGATGATGACTATGACGACGATGATGAGGATAGCGCGTTAAGGGCGGTGCGATCTGAAGAAGCTATTCCTTTGCGCGAAATGATCAAAATTTTCCGCCGTGAAGTTGGTGGAGAAATCATTGACATTGCCCTGTTCAAGCGCCGTTTGCGTCTGCACTATCGTTTCCAATACATTGATTCAAATGGACATGTAGCCACCGCATTCTTTGTCGCGGCCACTGGTCTAAGAGTGGATAAATAGTTCCAATGCGAATTTTAGTAATTGAAGACGACGAGCGCATTGCAAAATCCATTTGTTCCGCCCTTGAACTGGCGGGATTTATTACCGTTGTGGAACATGATGGAGAAGATGGATGGTACACCGGCTCAAGCGAGCCCTTTGATACAATCATTCTTGATCTTGGTCTGCCGACCCTGGATGGACTGACGATTTTGAAAAGGTGGCGCAAGGAAAACGTTATCACCCCGGTGCTTATTCTGACGGCACGCGGAAACTGGGATGAACGCGTTGAAGGAATTGACGCCGGCGCCGACGACTATCTGGTAAAACCCTACCGCACCGAAGAACTCGTGGCCCGTACCCGTGCAATGGTGCGCCGTGCAGCCGGGCACGCTGCGTCCTCCATTCAATTGGGCGATCTCACCCTGGACACACGCCAGATGCGTGTGTTCAAAAACGGACAACCTATTGCCTTGACCCCACAGGAATATCGGCTGGTTGCCTACCTGATGCACCAATGCGACCGCGTCGTTAACCAGATGGAGCTAACCCAACACCTGTATTCACAGGATTTCGAACGCGAATCCAATTCCGTTGAGGTTCTGGTGGGAAGGGCGCGGCGTAAGTTGGGCAAAAATTCTATTCAGACCCGACGTGGTTTCGGCTATATCATGGAAAATCCCAACGCGCCGGAGAAAAATCTGTGACATCGGTTTCCCTGAGACTGAAATTGTTTGCCACCTCGGCAACAACAATCCTCATTGCCCTTATTATTGCGGGTTTTGCAATTTCCGCTCTTTTTGCCTCACATGTGGAAAACAATCTCAAAAGCGATCTGCACGATCAGTTTAATCGACTGGTGTCCCAACTCGACCCCGCCATTGAAATCCCAACCTTAAAAACCCCCATGACCAATCCTTCATTCGCTATTCCCCATGGCGGATATTACTGGCAGGTGACAGATCCGGTATCAGGCCAGCAGTCACGCTCCCGCTCCATGTGGGACGAAACTTTTGCCCTGCCCGATTTAAGTGTTCTGGATGGGCGCGCGCACACGATTGAGCTTATTGACCCCGAAGGCACATTGGCGATCGCCTGGGTCCAACGCTTGCAGTTTAACCTGGAGGGCGGAGGATCAAGAACATTTGACATTATTATGGCGCGGGATCTGGTTCATTTTGATATCGCCATCGCAAAATTTCGCTCTGATCTCTTTATTTCCCTTGTTATCCTGGCGCTGGTCCTGTTCATCGCCGCCTGGATTCAAATTTCCCTTGGCCTTTCCCCCTTCAAATCCATGCGCGCCGAAATCAACGCCATTCGCACCGGTAATGCCTCTCGCATGGATGAGAAACAGCCCCGCGAAGTTTTGCCCCTGGTGCTGGAAATGAACAAAATGCTGGAAAATCAGGAACAGTCCATCGCCTTTGCCCGCACCCGCGCCAGCAACCTTGCCCATTCCCTTAAAACCCATCTGTCAGTAATGCAGTCAGAATCTGAAAACTTCCGCAGTTCAGGGCAGGTGGAACATGCAGATACGATTGAAAAACTGGGGCAGGATATGCACGCTATCATTGATCATCAATTGCGCCTGTCACGCCTGAAAACCCGCACCAATGCCGATTTCCTTTCAAGTCCACTGCGCTCCAACGTTCAAAAAGTTGTCAATGCTCTTGCAAGAACGCCGCAGGGAAACACGCTGAACTGGAGGGTTGAAATTGATGCTTCTCTCAATGTGGATATCGACGCTTCCGATCTTATTGAACTATTGGGAATTTTGCTGGAAAACGCCGCTAACTGGGCCACCAGTGAAGTAAATATTTTTGCCACCAGCGATGATAAAACCACAACCCTGAATATTGAAGATGACGGGCCGGGTTTAACCAGCGCCCAAACCGCCCAGCTTGGCAAGCGCGGAGTGCGTCTGGACCAGCAGGGCACAGGTACCGGCATCGGGCTTTCCATCGCCAGCGAAATCGTTGCCATGAACCACGGAACAATTAATTTTACCAACAAAGAGGGTAAAGGCCTGCATGTAAAAGTTACCCTGCCAATTTCTTCGGTACAAAATTGATACCTTCAATCTGGCTTTTGATTAAGGTTAATGCTTAGTTAAGTTGGCGTCAGGCTCTCTCAAGTGCCACTATCGCCCCAAGCGGTGGGGCTTCCATAATTTTCCTGACGAGCCTTATATTGGGTTATTCGGAGCGTTTTAAGTAATGATTATCGAAAATGTTATGTATTTTGTTCTTGGTTTTGTCGCGGCGGCTTTGCTTGCCCTGATGATCATGCCCTCAATCTGGAGGCGCGCCACCCGACTCACCAAAAAACGTATTGAAGCGGCAACCCCCATGACCATGTCCGAATTTCGCGCTGACAAGGACCAGTTGCGTGCCGAATTTGCCCTATCCACCCGGCGCCTGGAAATGAATGTTGAAGCCCTGCGCACGCGCCTTGCAGACCAGTTGGATGAAATTAACAAAAAACGCACCGATCAGGCAAAGCTCAAATCAGAACGCGACGAACAATTGACCATCGTGCGTGAACTTGAGGCACGCGAAAGCACCCTGCGTCGCCGCATACTCGACCTTGAAAAAGACGGCACCGATCTCGCGCAACGTCTGCGTATGAAAGATCGGGACTATTCCAAAAAAGTGCAGGAACTTGAGCGGTTGCGCAACAAAAATGGCGCAATCCCTTCTGACCATGTGGACGAGGTTCTTGAGGCCCTTGAGGGGGAACGGGAGCGCGCCGAGCGCTTGGAGGAACAGGTGCATCGCCTGATTCAGCAACTGGAGACCCAGGGGAGCCAGACCGCAACCGCCAATCTTGCTTTATCCGAAATGCGCGAAACCCTTGCCAGCAAAGATGATGATCTGGGGGCCTCTAAAAACAGTCTTGTTCAGGCCGAAGTACGCATGGCCAACGCCGAATCCCGCCTTTCAGAATTGCTTGAGGAAACCCGGTCTCTGGTTGAAACCGAGGAAGGAAAATCAGGGAAACTTCTGGCCGACAAGCTTTCCCTTGAGGAGGAACTTGAGGCTTTGCGCGAAAAGGTTATGAGTGCAGAGTCTGCTATTTTGTCCGATTGGGATACCGAACGGCTCGAACAATCATATTTGCGCGAGCGCCTGAACGATATTGCCTCGGACGTATCAAGACTTGTTTATTCCGTCGAAGAAGACTTGAGCGACCCCGCCAGTGAAAGCCTGTTCGACAGGGTTCAAAAGTTTTCAGACGACGCTGTCATCCAGGACAATGCCGATAAAAGCGACGTCAACGCGAAAAAAGACCCCCCCAGCGGCACAAAACTCTCAAACCGCATGCGCGCCCTGAAAGATATGCACGCCCGCTAAGCCAGACAAAACCAACACCATCGGCCCCGACAAAATCAGTTGCCAGATTCAATAGTCCTGGCCCAAAGGGAGAAAACTTAACTGTTTGTCGCGTTTGCCGGTTTGGATATTTGCTTTGACAAAAACCATGCCACCGGAATCGCAATCACAAAACTTGCCGCTGCGCCCCAGGCCAAACCCGGTCCATTAAACAACCCCAATTGTGGTGCCGCCAATGCAACCACAAAAAAGCTCAACATAATCACCGGCATGGCTATCAGATGAAACATTAGCACTTTCCAGAACATAGATTCTCTCCATTAGCCCCACATAGGGGGGCCTTTTTACAAATAGTTTAACAAAGATTATACTGAAACCACATTCCTCACTTTGCGCCAAATCAACTATTACCTGACCTGCAAAACCCCTATTCCTGACGAAGTGTGCTCAAGCCAATTCCGGTGGACTGAAATCCCCCGTCAACGGCCAGAATTTGCCCGTTGATATAGCTCGCCTTCTCACTGGACAGGAAAAAATACCCTCGGCAATTTCTTCTTCAGTTCCATAGCGGTTAAGCAGCGCCACCCGCCAACCTTCGCTCAAAAACTTCTTCGCAGTCGCCAGCCCGATACCACGCGCCGCTCCTGTGACAATAACTACTCTTTTTTCTGCTCACCCACATTTTTTCCCTGTAAGTTGCGCCAACACTATTACCCACAATTCAATTGTCAAACCTGCCTTTCCTGCCTAACCTAAGCAAAACAGGGGAAAAAACATGCAACCACATATCTGGGTTCGGGCCGAGCAACGCGACAATGAGCAACGGGTGGGAATGACCCCGCAAAGCGTGTCCGCCCTTGCAAAAGCAGGGTATAAAATCACCATCGAAAATTCTTCGCGCCGCGCAATTCCAATTTCGCAATATGAAAATCTGGATTGTGAAATCGTTGAAGAAAACACCTGGCCCGATGCCCCCTCTGACACCATAATTTTTGGGCTAAAGGAATTGCCCGACGATGGCACACCCCTGCCCCATCGTCATATTTTCTTTGGTCACGCCTTTAAGGGGCAGGCAGAGGGCCCCGAACTTTTAAGGCGCTTTGCTGCCGGTGGCGGTACATTATATGACCTTGAATACCTGATCGATAAAGATGGAAACCGCGTCACCGCCTTTAGCTATTGGGCCGGATTGGCCGGCGCCGCCGTTGGCCTCAAAACCTGGGCCGCGCAGCAAACAGGCAAAACCCTTGGCCCCATTTCAGCCTATCCCGACAAGGACGCCCTGCTGAACGAACTGAATTTTGAATTAAGTGAGGCCTGCAAAAACGGCACCCCCTTGCCAACTGCCCTTATCATCGGAGCATTGGGGCGCGTTGGTGGCGGCGCTATTGACCTGTTTCAAACCCTTGATATTACCCCAACCAAATGGGATATGGAACAAACCGCCAGCGGCGGCCCATTCCCTGAAATCCTTGAGCATAATCTGCTTGTCAACTGTATTTTGGCCAGCCCCGACGTGCCAGTGTTCGTGCCCAAATCCGCCCTGAACGCAAAGCGGAAACTAAGCGTTATTGCCGACATTGCCTGCGACCCCAATTCCCCTTACAATCCCTTGCCGCTCTATAGCCATCCAACAAGCTTCACCAACCCGGTGATACGTCTCGCCAATGGCACCGCCCCCCTTGATATAACGGCAATCGACAACCTGCCCTCAATGTTGCCACTGGAAAGCAGTAACGACTTTTCTGCACAGCTTCTACCCTACCTGCTTACCCTTGATCAGATTGAAAAAGATGTCTGGGGCCGAGCGAAAACCGTGTTTGATAAACATATAAAGCTGCTTTAAGAAAACTGACCGTTCGGCGCTTATTCCCCGACCACCGGTATTTCCTTGATTATTTCTCCGGTTTCCGCATCAATCATCCTGAGCGCCATTTGCCCCTCAAGACTATAAGTTACAGCGATCACATCGCGCAACGGCACCAAAGAAATCACCTCCGCCCCGTTGGGAATAACAATGGCTTCAAGCCCATAAGGTTCAGCGGCGCTTTCACGGTCTTTGGTTGCACGATAGACAAGTGCCAAAACAATCGCCATAAACCCTAAAAGGAGAATACCCATGGAAAAGCTGAACGAGCGCCGCGCTTTACCAATCACCATGCGCGCTTCATCGGTCATTTCACTGGTTTCATCGGTTTGAGAAGGGTCTGTTTTAGTCATGGTTGAAAATCCTGAGCTCCAAAAAACGAATGTTGAGCAAATTGAAGTTAAAAGTTGGCAGATTGAAGTTGAAGAAGAAACCACCGGGGTTCGTCTGGATGTGTTTTTGGCCAAAGCCCTTCCCGATCTCTCCCGCACCCGCATCAAGCAATTGATCCTTGCGGGTGACGTCAGCATCGACGGCGCCAGGATAGGTGAGCCCAAACTTCGCGTCAAACCCTCAATGAAAGTTTCCCTCACTTTACCGCCCCCCGAGGATCCAATACCAAAACCTGAAAATATCCCTCTGGATATTGCCTATGAAGATGATCAGCTCATTGTCATCAACAAACCTGCCGGCATGGTAGTCCACCCCGCCCCCGGCGCGCTGGATGGCACGCTGGTAAATGCCCTGATCCACCATTGCGGAGAAACTCTTGCGGGCATTGGTGGCGTCAAACGCCCCGGCATTGTCCATCGTCTGGACAAAAATACCACCGGCATAATGGTTGTTGCCAAATCAGACCGGGCGCACAAACATCTGGCTGCCCAGTTCGCAGATCACGGGCGTACCGGCCCCCTGACCCGCAACTATGTGGCTTTTATCTGGGGCCACCATCAGGGATTTTCCGGCTCCATAAATGTACCCCTTGGGCGCGACCCGCGCAATCGCCTCAAACAGGCGGTGCGCAAGGACGGGCGGGTTGCCATTACCCACTTCAAAACCCTCGCCCGCTATTCCGGGGACAATTGGCATATCGCCAAAATCCAGTGTTCCCTTGAAACCGGACGAACCCACCAGATTCGTGTCCATATGGCCCATGTGGGCCATCCGGTGGTTGGCGACCCCACCTATGGCGCGGGTTTTGCCACCAAAGCCCTGGCCCTTCCCGCCCCCCTCAAAGCCATCATTCAATCCCTGCCCCGGCAGGCTCTGCACGCCGCACATCTTGGTTTTACCCACCCAAAAACTAAACAGGAAGTCAGCTTCAGCGCTGAATTGCCCGCTGATATGGCGGCTCTGGATAGGGCACTTGAACCCTATAAAAACCAGACTGTGGGTTAATCTCTTGCCCCGGCCAGATACAAAAAGTGGTGTAATTCAACAGAAACTATAGACACAGTTCCGCCTTTATCGTAATTTAACGATCAAAGGATTGTGATATGCCTTTACACCGTTCAAAATACGAATAAAGGGTGGAAATAGTAAAATTGCTACCTATATAGAATATTCTTATGCCCGCGCGCCTTTTTGGGCGCGGGCGATAGTGGGCGCTCCGATTTCCGGAGGCCACAAATTTGGGGGACGCTTGAATGGCCCAGTCAAATCTACCTGTAATCAGTTCAGATAGCGGCTTAACCCGCTATCTTCAGAATATCCGCAAATATCCTATGCTTGAGCCAAATGAAGAATTCATGCTGGCCAAAAGCTATGTGGAACATCAGGATGCCGATTCCGCCCAGAAAATGATCACCTCTCACTTGCGCCTCGTAGCCAAGATTGCAATGGGGTATCGCGGCTATGGCCTGCCCATTTCTGAAGTTATTTCTGAGGGCAATGTTGGTCTCATGCATGCGGTCAAACGCTTTGACCCCGATAAGGGGTTTCGCCTTGCAACCTACGCCATGTGGTGGATCAGGGCCTCAATTCAGGAATATGTTTTACGGTCCTGGTCTTTAGTTAAAATTGGCACCACCGCCGCCCAGAAACGGCTGTTTTTCAACTTGAGGAAAGTCAAGAGCCAGATCGCGGCAATTGACGATGGCGCCTTGCATCCCGACCAGATTTCTCAAATCGCAACACGGCTGAAAGTGACCGAAGCTGAAGTTGTTTCCATGAACCAGCGCCTCACCGGCGATGCCTCACTAAACGCCCCTGTGCGCTCAGACGAAGGCACATCGGAATGGCAGGATTGGCTGATTGACGAAAGCCCCTCCCAGGAAACCGTACTTGGAGACAATGAAGAATTTTCGGACCGCATGAACATGGTCAATTCGGCTATGGACGTACTCAATGAGCGCGAAAAAGCCATTTTTACTGCCCGTCGACTCAAAGAAAGTCCTTTGACACTGGAGCAGTTGGCACAAGAATATGGCGTCTCGCGCGAGCGTATTCGCCAGATTGAAGTGCGCGCATTCGAAAAAGTTCAGGCAGGCGTAAAGCAAGCGGCCCAGGAACAGGCACACGAACAGCAAAAATCCCGTGAACTCGCGCAATAGTTCCCGGTACAACCCATCCATTTGCCTGCGCCCCGCAAATCCAGATGATGTTGCGTTACTCAAATATTGGGACACCAAACCCCACGTCATTGCCGCAGGGGGCGATGATGATTGGTTTGTGTGGGAAGAGGAATTAAGCCGTAAAACTGGTTGGCAGGAATTTTTCATAGCTGAAAAAACACCCGCCCGATCGGAAGAATTCATATTATCGACCCGGCGCGTGAAAAACCCATTATTGGGGAAAAGTAGCGCAAAACCAACGCGCTACCGATATCTGGATTGGCGAAGAAACCGATTTGGGGCAGGGGTATGGCACACAAATGATGAAACTTACATTTGAGCATTGCTTTGGTGACACCGTTGTCAGCGCAATCCTGATCGATCCGTTAACCTCAAACACATCAGCATATAAATTCTACAAGCGACTTGGCTTCCAGAAACAAGAAGAACGCCGGTTCGGCTCTGATGAGTGTACCGTATTTCAGTTAACACGCGCGCACTGGCAACAAAACAAATAACCTTATTTGTCTTTTGCGGTTGTTGCGCTTTCCTTAACAGCCGCTTTTGCAGCTGATTTTGCCTTTTTCGCTTTTGCTACAGATTTTGAAGAAACGGGTTTTTCAGATACAACTTCATCCAGGTTCTCTTCGCCCGCTGCTGTATTGTCTGCCCCCTCACCCTTGGCCTTCAAATCACCGCTGAGGGATCCTCCAACCAATCCTGCCACACGTACATCATCACCGTCGCCTGAGGGTGCCGCTTTTTCCTTGACAACTTCGTCTTTTCTCCGCGTTGTTTGAGAAATTTTAGTGGTTACATCGCCGCAAGATGAGCAGGTATAGGTCTCAACCACATCAAATTTTTCTTCTGTCCATTTGGTGAGTTTTGAACCGCCCCCTTCAAGTTTTTCATGCTCGCTTTTTTCTTCACTTGAAACCAGAGTTTCCTCGCGATTCGTGCGCGAAATGCTGAATGTTGCGGAACATTTGGGGCATTTTGAC
>JAJRRJ010000150.1 GCA_024279575.1 Alphaproteobacteria bacterium
ACAAGATCGGCCAGCGCCTGTACCGATTTTCTCGCTTTGGCCGCTGCCATCATTTCCAGTAGCTCGCCAATCAGAAACAAAAACACCACAACAGCCGCTTCTGCTGACTCGTCAATAAAAATGGCACCAATAACAGCAATGGTCACCAGGGTTTCAATGGTGAAGGGTTGCCCCGAAATTGCGCTCATAAAAGCCTTGCGCGCCAGAGGGAAAAGGGCCAGCAGGGCCGCAAAAGCAAAAACGTACCCTGAATAGGCTGGCAAAACGAAAGATAAAACAACCGCCAGGGCCAAGAGGGCGCCCGAAATTATCACTAATCGACCTTTACCGGTCTGCCACCAGGAAAGATTTTCCGGTCTGTCTTTTTCACCGGGCTGGTTGACCTTATAGCCAAGCCGTTCCACCGCCTTGATTACAGATGTTGCATCCATGCTCCCGTCGGCAAAATTGAACTTCAGCTTCTGATTGGTATAGTTCAACTGAACGTTTTCCACCCCGGGAATAGCACACACCACCCCTTCGATCTTGCTGGTGCAACTGGGGCAGTCCATCCCATCAATCTGCAACGTTTTCGTATCGGCCATATCAATTTTCCTGCTTGTACTTTTTACTATTCAGCCTTATAAATCCTCTAGTGACTATAGGTTCAAGCAAAAAATGAAGTGCGCAATTTCCGGCATCCCGGGATGGCTTCACTTCAAATTTCCCGACGGAAAATATGGTGACAAAAACTTAAATTGGACATTGTTACTTATGTATCAAATCCACTTTGTCGACTCGGTGACACTTCTGTGACAAGACGTATATAATCGAATACTAAAGTAACGAGATGATTGAAAACCTTTCTATCTGTCATATTGAAAAGACCCTTACGGCCACCGCTTCTCTTGAGGGGGCAGAACAGTGGGTATTGTTTGAAACCTGTCAGCGACAAATTTTTATTTCGATGCTTCCCCTACAAGGTATGCAGGGCAAATTTGGTGGACAGTTTTTTACAGGGGAAGCAGCCTATTCATTACTCTTGAATATTGTTTGCGGCCTGGAATCCAAAGTTGTCGGGGAAACTGAAATACTGGGACAATTCAAGGTTTTTGTGAATAAAGAGCAGGGCAATCAACCGCACTGGTTCAAACAATTTCGCCGGATTGCACAGGATATATTAGTGGATGCAAAGCAGATCCGCAGCGTCTATCTGCACGGGGTTGGCCACCGTTCCTATGGCGCCCTAACGGCACAATATCTCACAAACTGTAAAAACATCGCCATCGTTGGCGGCGGGCAACTGGCACAAAAGGCGTTACCCTATCTCAATGACAGCGGGCATCAGGTTTCTCTATTTTTACGCAACAAAACACGGGTTGATCAAATCCCCGGGCGGTTGCTGGAAAATGTCAAAGTCATGGGGCTTGATGAAGACGCCGATCTCAGGGATGCACAAGGGTTGCTCATTGCGGCCCCCATGCCCTCTCAAGCGATTGAGCAATGGGTGGCGCGATCCAATTTATCAGCGCAAATGGTGGTGGATTTGCGCGCCCCAAATGCACACAGGCGTCTTGTTGTTGGTGCCAAACTGGTGACACTGGATGATTTATTTGCCGATATTGAAACCACATCAGAAATTTTTGAGGGTCGCATAAAGAGCGCCAGAAATCGTGTTCTGCATCTATCGCGGGAACGCTCGTTCATCCGACATTATCGCCCGTTTGGTTGGGAAGACATATGCGCTTGACCATAGCTTGCAGAAAGAGTGATCTGGCGCGCCTGCAGGCCTATACGGTGGGGGACGCGCTAAAAAGACACTTCCCAGATTTGAATATTGAATATACTTTTCGCGCCTCGCTTGGGGATCAGAATCAGGGTGATCCCTTGTGGAAAATGCCCAGCCAGGGCGTGTTCACTCAGGACTTTGTTGCCGATCTGGTAAATGGGCAGGTGGATATGGTGGTGCATTCATGGAAAGACCTGCCGGTACAAAATGATGGTTCAACGCTTCTTGCGGCAACTCTTAAAAGAGCCGATCATCGGGACTTGCTGCTGGTCAAAAAAAACGCTGTAGAGCAAATAAAAAAACGCCGCTCGCTCAACCTTTTGTCGTCTTCCCCGCGCCGAATGTATAACCTGCCCGGGTTTTTGCGCCGTGCATTTCCGGGCGGACTGGATAGCGTCCATTTTGATCTGGTGCGCGGAAATATTCAAACCCGACTGGACAAAATGTTTCAATCTGAAGCGGACGGTCTTATTGTTGCAAAAGCTGCAATTGATCGTCTTGGAAGTGCATTCCAATTCAATCAGCCTAACGACATATTTGATGGAGTTTCGCACAAAATCGGTGAGGCACTCAACAGCTGCCAGTGGATGGTTTTGCCGGCAAGTCACAACCCCCCGGCTGCCGCTCAGGGCGCTTTAGTGGTTGAAATTGCAAAGGAACGAAAAGATCTGGCAGACCGTCTTCAGGCTATAAACTGTAAAACGACCTTCAACGATGTGACAATTGAACGCGAAACCCTGGCTTTGTACGGGGGCGGCTGTCACCAGAAAATCGGGGTATGGGTGCAAACATGTAAAGAGGGGCAGGTCTTTTGCATCCGAGGGGAAACCGATGCAGGCGAAACGTTGAACGAATTTTCCCTGCGTGATTCAGGAAAACCAGAAAACACTATTCCAATGGGGGGTGAGGCAGCCGGAAAATCGCAATATACTCAATCTTTGCCTATCCATAAAAATGATGGTGGAATTGTCTGGAGCAGGAATGTGCCTGACTGGTTCAATCTGGCGTCAAGTGGCATATGGGTCAATGGAAGTGACGACAGTCTTGATCCCAATGACAGTCTTGGACCAAGCGAAGATCACAGGCTTGAGGTTTTACTGAACAGCGTATCTGGAAAGCTCGACACGCCCCGCAACAAAGAGGACTGGCTGGCCCCGATACACCCATGAAACACTTAATGCGCAATCGCGCCAATCCCCATATTCGCGAATTACTGGCCCAAAGTGGCCTCTCTGTGAGCAAACTCATTCAACCGATTTTTGTGGTTGAGGGGTTGTCGGGCAAGGAAGAAATTCCCGGCCTTATTGGCAATCATCGTTTGGGCATATCTGAAGCACTCAGCCAGATTGAAAAAGACCTGAACAACGGGGTGCGTCATTTTATGTTGTTCTGTGTCCCGGCGAACAAAGGTATTACGCCAGACCCGGGCGCAGGCATGGTCGCTAGAATAAAACAACACTTTGGCAAAGACATTCACCTTTGGGTTGATACCTGCCTATGCTCCAGCTCGCCCCATGGTCATTGCTGCCTGTTCCACGACAAGGAGGGAGAAATTGACCTCGGCGCGACCCTGAATGCGCTCAGCTCTTATGCTAAATCCTACGCAGAAGCGGGAGCAGACGGCGTTGCCCCCAGTGATATGATAGACGGGCGGGTGGCCGCTATCCGTGCGCAACTGGACAAAAGCGGGTTCAGGAATATTCCCATCATGAGTTACTCGACAAAATTTGCCAGTGCATTTTACGGTCCCTTTCGGGCAGCAGCGGATTCTTCGCCCGGTTTTGGTGATCGCCGCCAATATCAAATCGATGTCAGAAATCGTTCTGACGCACTCAATGCAAGCGTGCGGTGCGCAAACGAGGGGGCTGACCTTTTAATGCTAAAACCTGGCATGACCAGCATTGATTTGCTCAAACCAATCAGCCAAAAAACCAATATCCCGATCGGTGTTTATCAGGTGAGCGGAGAATATGCCTCCCTTGCATTACTGGCCAGAGAGGGGTTGACTGACTTCAACCGCGCGCTGCTCGAAACCTGGCATGTATTTCAGCGTGCCGGCGCGCAATACATTGTCACCTATGGCGCCCGCAAGGGACGCGACTTGGGAATTGCACTAACATGACACAAGAACTCTTTGATCGCTCAACCCGCGTCACCCCCGGTGGTGTACACAGCCCCGTTCGTTCTTTTAGAAACGTGGGGCGCACACCAATCTTTTTCAAACAGGCACAGGGCGCCACGCTGATAGACGTTGAAGGCAATAATTATATTGATTTTTGCCAAAGCTTTGGTCCACTCATTCTTGGGCACCGCGACCCCGATGTGGAAAAGGAAGTACGCGATGCGGTGGGAGATGTATGGACCCTTGGGACAGCTGATCCCTATTCGCTTGAACTTGCGGAATGGATTGTTGAAAAAATTGACGCCGTGGAACGTATCAGGTTCGTAAATTCGGGCACTGAAGCCGTTATGAGCGCATTGCGATTGGCACGCGGATTTACCGGTCGCACAAAAATTGTCAAATTTGATGGCTGCTATCATGGGCATGTGGATTCTATGCTGGTCAAAGCCGGAAGCGGTTTGGCGGGGGGACAATCGGCCTCCTCAAGCGCCGGGGTCAGCCAAAATCAGGCAGGCGATACTCTGGTTCTACCCTTGGGGGATGAAAATGCCCTTCAGGCGTTGTTTGAAAGTCAGGGCGATGAAATTGCCGCCATTATCGTTGAGCCTCTACCAGCAAATTTTGGCCTTTTACCCCTTAAGAATAGTTTTCTTCAAGCTTTGCGTATGCTCACAAAAGCCCATGGTGCTTTGCTGATTTTTGACGAGGTAATTTCTGGATTTAGAGTGGCGCTTGGGGGGATGGCGCAACTAAGCAACATAACACCTCACCTCGTCACCTATGGCAAAGTGATAGGTGGCGGATTCCCTGTGGGGGCATTTGCAGGCCGGGCTGATGTCATGGATTTTATCGCACCGGAGGGCCCTGTTTATCAGGCGGGAACGCTCAGCGCCAATCCGATCAGCATGCGGGCCGGGCTGGTCACGCTCAAGAAAGCTGCGCGCGCAGGTAAGTATGATGCGCTCAATCAGCGCACACAAAACTTTGCCGATGAATTGGATCAACTGATCACGAGAACCGGCAGCAATATCAAGCTGGTTTGTTCCGGCTCTTTATTATGGTTGTGTCCAGGTGCTCAGAATATGGAAATTTCTGCGCCGGCGGATTTTCCAGCAAATTTACAGGATAATTTCAAACCGTTTTTTTTATCGCTGCTGGCTGAAGGCATTTACATGGCACCAAGCGGGTATGAAGTTATGTTTCTCTCCCATGCCCATACGGATTTGGTTCTTGAACAGGCGCTGGAGAAATTCAGGCGCGCCTTTGAAAAATTTAGCCAATGAAGCACTTTCGCACTAAAGTTCTCATCGCCATGG
>JAJRRJ010000151.1 GCA_024279575.1 Alphaproteobacteria bacterium
AAATGTAATTGGTCTGGTGGCATTGTTTTATGGAATGGTTCTGGCACTTTCATCAAGTAATTGGAGCCAACGCCTGATGGGGGGGTCCGTGTGGAAATTTTTGCAACAGGGGGCCTATGTGCTCTGGATGCTGATTATTGTGCATACGGCCTATTTTTTGTTCCTGCATTTTCTGGATTTTCATCGGTCGGTGCCGGAGCCCAACTGGGTACAAGTTCCATTTAGCGTACTGGTCAGTCTGGTGATCATCCTGCAGATGGCGGCTTTTATTAAAACCTGGATTTCACGTCGTAATCGTTTGGGTGGTTTGCAGCAGCCCCAGGCAGGTTAGGCGGTGCGCTTTTTCTGACAACGTTTTTTAGCCATACTTGCTCCCTAACCAGTTTGTGCTTAGGGTTTTGGCAGGATTCGAGCGGTGCACAATGTACTATTGTATCGCTTTTATGAATTGGCCTTTTCAATGTCAGGAGAACAAAATGTTGAGAGTAACCGGAATTTGTCTTGCAGCTTTAATGATGGCCGGGTCAGCGCAGGCGACGACCATCGGGTTGATTTGTGATGGAAATGTCCAACTGATAGTGGCACCAAGTGTGGAAAAGGCGGAGCAATGCGCAGCGGCGCTAACCGGAAACTGTACTGAAGGGTTTAGAATAGATTCGGGTTATTTTGCCCTTGCATCTTCGGCTGACGGGCTTGCAAACGGAACGGCGGCTGGCGCGGCTGACGAGGCGGGCGCAGCCCAAACCGCGATTTCCAGTTGTGAAGCGCAAGGCAATGGCGATTGCAGCGTTACATCTTCGGGCAATGATGATGGAAATACATCGCTTTCCTGCGGGTAGTTTTTCAGGTTTTTAAAATAACAGCCGCATCCCTTTTTCAGGGGGGGCGGCTGTTGTTATTTTGAAACGCTCTAGTTGCGGCCTACAATGCGTTTGAGTACGTCTGTTTTCAAAACAAAATGATGTATGATTGCGGCGGCGATATGCAAAAAAATCAATGTCATGAGCACCGTGGAGGCAAACCCGTGCACGATTGCGGGGAGTTCTAGGCCGAAGAACCAGGCGGCAGCGCCGGAAAAGGGCATGCCGACAAG
Organism: Alphaproteobacteria bacterium; assembly: GCA_024279575.1. Taxonomy (GTDB): domain Bacteria; phylum Pseudomonadota; class Alphaproteobacteria; order Rhizobiales; family Devosiaceae; genus DROE01. The sequence continues at coordinate 1,094 of JAJRRJ010000151.1, forward strand.
CAGAGCATAAAACAGGAAATGGGTCGCTTTGGCGATTGTGCCCATCATTGGTTTTTCTGACGCTGGTAGTGCCGGTACGCCGCGCTTTATGCGAATAAAAATGCGTACCAGAACGAGTATCAGAATGAGAATTCCAACAATGGCATGGGGGTTGGGCGTTGCAACATTTTCAATGGTGCCGTCCATGCGTTGTTTCCAAAGAGCAGTAATCCCGTCATGAAACAGAATCTGGAACGCAACCATTGCAGCAATAAGCCAATGAAGAATGATCTGTAGTTTAGAGTAGGTTGTTGGTGCCGACATGGGGTTGTCCTTTGAAAATGAGCTAAGTTGGCAATTGCTAACATAGGCGCCTGATTATGTTCAAGGTGGCTTGATTATGTTCAAGGTGGCTTGATTATGTTCAAGGTGGCTTGATTATGTTCAAGGTGGCTTGGCGAAACGCGCATGGGCTTTTATTCAGGTCAGCCCGTGCAAAAAGTTAGAAGTCTATCTGTCTAGTTAGAAGTCTACTTAGTTAGGCGATGGTTGCCGGCGGCGGTGTGGTACTTGCAGCCAGGGCGGGGGCGGTCTTTGTGATGACGTCTACACCAGCAAAGGCCCTTGTGCCTTGGCAACAGGCTGGACGGCCTATTCCAAGCCGCGCAGAAAGGCGTTGTCCTATGCAATTCTGACCCGGATAGGGTATGCGCAGAACATGCCGCCAACCCCGCGCTGGCAGTTGGATGAGAAAATTTTAACGGGGTAAACATTTGGGAAAAGTGGATTCCAAACGTCTGATCTTTCAGATGCTGACTGAAATCGGGATAATCGACCAACTGATGACAACCCAATTCAACAAGCGGTTGCCGGACGGGTTGCTGATGTCTCATTTCGGGGTGATTAATCATTTGTGGTGGTTGGGGGGCGGACAGGTTCCCCAAAAAATCGCAGTTAGGGTGTCTAAGGCCCGTTTTTTTACGCCCCTCTAAGTGCCGGTTCGAAAGTCAGGCTCAATATATTCAGCAATTTGTTCTATGCCTTTTTGTTCCCGTATCAGGTTGAAAAACCGGGTGAACAGATAATGGGAATCATGGGGGCCGGGGGAGGCTTCGGGGTGATATTGAACTGAAAAAACAGGTTTTTTGTCAACAATAAGTCCGGCATTGCTCTGGTCAAAAAGAGAAATGTGGGTTTCTTTTACCCCTTTTGGCAGGCTTTTGCCATCAACGGCAAAGCCGTGGTTCATTGAGGTGATTTCCACTTTGCCGGTTGTCAGGTCTTGTACCGGATGATTGGCCCCGTGATGCCCCTGATGCATTTTTGTTGTTTTGCCGCCCAGAGCCAAAGCCAATATTTGATGTCCTAAACATATGCCAAACAGTGGCAGGCCACTATCGACTAGCTTTTGCACAGTTTTAATGGCGTATTTACCAGTGGCCTCCGGGTCGCCGGGACCGTTTGAAAGGAACAACCCGTCGGGGTTGTGTGCCAAAATGTCTTCTGCGGTTGCCGAGGCGGGGACAATGGTGACTTTTGCCCCTTGGGAGGCCAGGGAGCGCAGGATGTTGGTTTTTGCACCAAAATCCATGGCAACGATATGAAATTGAGGGTTTTTAATCTCACTAAAGCCTTCATTCCATTCCCATAGACCTTCATTCCAACCATAGGTTTGCGTTGTGCAAACTTCTGCGGCCAGGTCCATTCCCACCAAACCGGGGAAGTCTTTCAGATCATTTTGCAGTGCGGGCACATCAAATTTGCCGCTCTGATTATGGGCAATGACCCCGTTTGGCATGCCGTTTTGGCGGATAAGAGCAGTAAGTGCGCGTGTGTCCAGCCCGGCAATTGCGATGATGCCGCGCCCCTTGAGCCAGGCGTCAAGCGCCTGGGTGGCACGATAGTTTGAGGGATTTGTTATGTCGGCCCTAAGGACGCATCCCCGTACGCCGGATGTG
>JAJRRJ010000152.1 GCA_024279575.1 Alphaproteobacteria bacterium
CCCCGTGCCCGCGCACCAATATTATGCACCAGTGCCGCTTCAAAATACTGGGTCGCCAACTCCATCACATCATGCAGCGTAGCACGCTGCGCATCACGCTTTTCTGCCCGCGCATCGCGCGCCGGCATAGCAATTCCAGCTTCCCCCGCAAGTTTTTCCACCGCCTCAGGAAAACGCAACCCCCCATGTTCGGTTAAAAACCGAAAATGGTCCCCCGACACCCCACACCCGAAACAATGATAACGCCCCCGCCGGTCGTCGGCGTGAAATGAAGGGGTTTTTTCCCCGTGAAAAGGACAACACGCCCAATAGTCCCCGCGCCCGGGCTGACTTTTGCGCTTGTCCCATGCCACATATTCCCCAACCACCTGAGAAATAGGCAGCCGCTGGCGGATATCCTCCAAAAATGTATCAGAAAAGCGCATAGCCGTTTCTTAGCCCATTGTATCAGGGTAGGCCAAGAAAAGATTACCCCCACCGGTTTGTTTTACGCTACATCCGCAAAAAAAATGCCTAATGCACGACCTCGGGCCAGTTGTCATCCGCTTTGGAAATATTTTCCTCCATGTTCCGTTTCCAGGTATCGCGTACCCCCAGCGAAAAATTCAGATAAAGCTTGTCATTTGTAATCGTCCACGCCTCAGGTACGGTGGGAGCGGTGTAGCCCCGACTAACGGCAAAGGCACAATAGCCACCATATTGAGGCGCATATTTTTCCGGGTCGGCAACAAACAGCGCCCGGTTTTCAGCTGAAGAAAAATACCAGCGCGTGCGTTTCCACATGGCTGAATGTTCCTCAGATCCCTCAACCGGCTCCCCTTGAGTAAAATAGGCCACCGGATCATACCCGTTGATTGCGATGCCCTTTGAGGTGACAAAAACCTCCAGTTTTTCGGCCACTGCAACCCCTGGCAACATGCCCGTTCCTGCTGCCAGAAACGCACCAAGTGATTTCACGACTGTTCTGCGGTTTATCATTGTTCCCTCCTATTCATTTCCTAAAGTCAGCTTAATCCACCAGGAGGGCTTCGTAGAATCACACCATGTCACATGAGCGTGAAGCAGATTTGACTTTCAAATCAGAAAGATCTGGAAGACCAGGAAAACTCAAACCTGATCAAGTCAACTTTTTTACCATGCAGCATTGCCGCCCCGCTCCCCGCCCCTTGCCGAATAAATCCGCATTTTTGAAGAACCCTGATGGAAGCTTTGTGGTTTGGCGTGGTTTCCGCCACAATAACCCGCACATTACTTTTTGATTTCATGTGCTCAAGCGCTAAAATCAGCCCCGAACTCGCCAGCCCTTTGCCGGCATCAGATTGCCCGACCCGATAACCAAGCTCAAAACACCCCTCCGAGCATTTTGAAAAATTAAAGCGCCCGACAATTTCCCCGTGTCGCCAAAGCACGAAATACCAACCCTGCCCGGATGCCATTTCCTTTATGAGCACACTAACCGCACCCTCCATTCCCGCAAATGTTAAAAATCCGTCCGGGCGCGGCGGTACAAATTGCTCAAAATAGCTTTGGTTTTTCAACTCAAAACCCAGCAAAACCGCACTATCAGCAGAATTCAAAACTTTCAGCACGCCACGTTGTTCCATGGATACTAAAGCGGGCAAACATCGCTGGCATTCAGTTGCAAACTGTCTTCCATACGTTCGATAATCGGGCTCATCGCATCTTTTTGAGCAATCGGGAACTTGAAATATATATGCCCCGCCAAAGGGCAATTTTGCCGTGTGGTTGCTTTGAAATAAAAGATATCTCCCCCCAGATATCCCGAATATACAAACCAGCGGTTCCCGCCTGGCGAATAGGTGATTTCAGCACCCACATCTTGCAGTTTTTGCAATTGCTCGCGCCGATATTCGGCAAATGAGCTGGACGTATCGCCCCACTTGGTGGCAAACACAGTAATAACCACATTCCCACCATCGCTCACATAGGCACGCCCATAGTCATTGGCCTCAGGCTGAGCGACAAACCCGACCCTTGGGACCTCGGCAGACACCTGATATTGCGGAGAAATATACAATTCCCACATCTGGTCTTCAGGCATAACAATTTCGGATTGCGCAAAAGAAGCCGACATCAAAAAAAGTAACAAAGCACCAACACCAAGTGCTTTTTGACCGCTTGAAACACTATTGAAAACAGCTTCACTCATCTCGCCCTTGCCTTTTGCATTTTCTGCCTGTGGATTAAAACCCGACCCGATGTCCCGTTGCTATTTGAGCGTTTTACCCCCCCAACAACTCCTTAACCGTTTTGGATGCCTGACCAAAATCTATCTGGCCGGGATACTTGCCCTTCAGCGCCCCCACAACCTTGCCCATATCGCGCAAGGAAGTCGCGCCGGTTTGTTCGATCGCCTGCTTGATTGCCACCGCCAAATCCTCTTCCCCCATGGCCTGGGGTAAAAATTCATCGATAATGGCAATTTCGGCGCGCTCAACTTCGGCCAGCTCTTGGCGCCCGTTGTCATCATAGATTTTTGCGGATTCTTCGCGCTGTTTGATCATTTTTTGCAACAGAGACAGAATATCCTGTTCAGAAATCTGCTCCTTGCCTGCACCCCGCGCTTCAATGTCACGATCCTTGATCGCTGCCATTACCAAACGCAACGTACCGGTTCGCAATTTATCATGGGCCCGCATGGCGTCCTTGAGATCACTGACTAATTTATCACGCATAATTTCTCATTTGTTCAACTGTTGGAAACATTGGCTTATACCTCAATTGTGCCAAAGCTGCCAAGAGTCAAACAGTCGCATTGCCAAGTGATTGTTTTTGCACACTATTATCTAAAAATCTGCCTGTTGACCTCTGATTTTGCATCAACTATTGTCCAAAAAAAACGCAAACCCTGACAATTTCCAAAGGACAAACCATGACCGGCTGGCAAAAGCGCGCGACTACAGCAAGACTGATACTCGCCGATGGCACAATTTTGGAAGGTATGGGGCTTGGCGCGACCGGGAGTGCAACTGGCGAAATCTGCTTTAACACGGCCATGACGGGCTATCAGGAGGTTCTGACCGACCCCTCCTATGCCGGACAGATTATCACCTTCACCTTCCCCCATATCGGCAATGTTGGCACTAACCCTGAAGACAATGAAACGGTTAACCCCAGCGCCACATCCGGCGTACGGGGATGCGTCCTTAGGGCCGACATAACAAATCCCTCAAACTATCGTGCCACCCAGGCGCTTGACGCCTGGCTCAAGGGGCGCGGCATCATCGCAATTGCCGGGCTGGACACACGCGCACTTACTGC
>JAJRRJ010000153.1 GCA_024279575.1 Alphaproteobacteria bacterium
CCAACACCCGCCCCCAGCATCAATGCCAGTGCGGGCCACAGCCGCGCGGGCCGAATTTTAGGAGCAGAGCCCCCGGAAACAAGTTCCTTTTTCCCGTTCAGCATTGAGCGCGTCAAAGACGTTTTGCTCAGCTTGCTTTCCACAAGCACACCAAAAACATGCAAAACAATCATACCAACAAGCCCATAGGCCAAAACGAGATGAACCGTTCGGGCGTTCCAGCCAAAATCAAAACCGACAAACCCCGCCAGCGGACCCTGATTTTCCACGCCCCCCAAAACTATAATCCCGGTGATTACCATCGCGCTCAATACGCCAATGAGGGCAAACACCATCAGCCCGCCAAGGGGGTTATGACCAATCGAATGAGAAGAATCGCCTTTCACAACACCACGAATATGGTTCAATATTTTTCCAGGCGAAGAAAAAAAACTTGAGAACCGGCTGTATTCTGGTCCTAAAAAACCCCAGATCAGACGAAAAACAATCAACGCCAAAATGCCATAGCCAATAAATATATGCGCATCCAAGAACCATTCAGGCGCAAAAAACCCGATGACCAGCGCACTGACAACCAGCACAAGCTGGGTCCAGTGATACACTCTGGTAGCGATGTCCCAAACATCGATGCTCGCACTTTTTTCGCGTTTTTGGTCTTCCACTCTACTCACCCCAAAAGTATGATTTTTCCTCACATAACACGCCAAAAATGACACAGCGGTTACGCAATTGTCAGCGGTTTGTCATGTTGGCACAGGCATGCATATTTACGAAAAATATTGAGACGTACCAAACCACTTACCGCCCGCCAGAAACGTGAATGAAACGCACCGGCGCGAGATATGTAAAATGGTGAAGGTGAGAGAAAAACTATGAACTGCAACCATGCAACCAAAGAGGTTACCGGCCAACTTCCCAGCCGCTCCACCGAGGGCACGAACGAAGGGAGTTGCCGCGAGATATATAAAAATGGTGGGCTTAGGCGGAGAAACCTCGAACACTCTTTTCCAAGAATTAGAACAGTGGGAGCAGTATCTCAAGGGCAAAAACTTAGATGTCCACATTCTTGCCCTTCTCGACGAAAACAAACGAATTACGCCTCATTCTCATGAATCTGAGGAAACTAAAAAGAAAGCGCATCATCATGCAGCACCACGTCTTTAGGGGGCCATCATGGGAAGAACGGACTTATCCGATTTTCATTCCGATATTTTGCGACAGCCAAGTGATCGAATTCACTTACACACAAAAACCGTTGCAAAACCGATCCTTTTTGCAACGCTCCATAGCCATCGTCTAGCCGATAAAGCTCATATAAAAAGTTATTTTAATAATAGTGAATATCAACCACTGTTTTAGTAAATCAAAAACAGACACTCTTTAACATCACGTGTCCTGTCTTCTTTACGTCCAAGTGTCATGTGTTGATGATCGGTTGTTAAAAGCTCAATCCGCTTATCTTGAAAAATAATTTGGCTTATTTCACGGATTTCATCGATAGAAATCATGCCAGTATTACAATAACTCAACACTAGATTAGAGTTTGAATTCTTCACGCCTTCAAAGAGTTCTATGAAGGCTTTCGTGACTTGCGACTTGATACAGAACGGAGATTGGTGGCGTTCCTCACGATAACGACCTTTAACAACACTTCCTCGCTGTACCTGTAAATTTGGAAAATCATATAAAACGAGAGTTTCTAGAGCATGATAAAATCGACTATAATGTACGAAACAATATGGTGGATCTGCATATACAGTGCCGCCTTGAAATCCCTTCAGGCAGTCCCTGTAATCAAGTGTAGTTGAGCTATGCTGAATTGAATTCGCGGATTCTGGCGTATATTTGACAATTTCATCAAATTTGCGAACAAAATAGTCCTTTATTGAACGATTTCGGTATATCAATATGTCTCTAAAAGATGATTGCGTTTTTGCATCTCTATATTGAGCGTAATGCCCTGTGCCTTGGCTGGCATATGCCATTCCAAACATGAGAGATGATAGTATTGCAGGGTAAAAAACTTGATTTTTATACTTTTCTGCTACTTGTCGAATGGCGTCGATCCATAAGCATTGTTCGTAGCTCCACCAAGTCCCAGAGTAATTTTTACTAAATAGGTGCCATTTGTAATCAAATTTATGATTTAATAATTTCTTCTGAATATTCTCAACATTATTAAAGGTATTAAAAGACATTGTTTTTGAGTAATATTCAATAAAATCGACTCGATTCTTATTTACGATTCTCTCAGCCTGCTTAATGAGTTTGGAAGAACTTGGCGCATTTTTGTCAAAGTAAACTTTGTTGTAGGTATCCGCCAGAATTTTAGAATAGCTTTGGATGTCATTTGAATGAACTGGGCATTGTTGACCTATAGCTCCAGCTAAAGATCCGCTCCCTGAAAACAAATCGCAAACCACCCCTCCATCAAAAACCTGATTAATCCCCTCCAAAACGAAATCCATAATTTTAGACTTCGAACCCATGTATTTAATCAAGCTTGGGTATTGGTTATGAATCAGATACTCTTCAGGTTTGTGAGCTAATAACAAGGAAATGCCTTTCGTAAAAACTAAATCCTAAAATAGGATATTGTTAGGCTACGTGAATGTTTGAATGAGGTCAATCGGAAATAATATTTAATGAACAACAACTCCTTGGATATGCAGAGCGCTGTTTTGCGAGAGCAACTAATAGAATTAAGAGCGAGATCTCAGCTAACGCAACAGGAACTTTCCGCACAACTTGGGCGGCCTCAAAGTTATGTTTCCAAATATGAGAGTGGAGAGCGGAAATTAACACTTATTGAGATTAGGAACATTGCAATTTGTTGCAATTCTAATTTGAAGGAGTTTGTTATTGCTTTTGAAGATGAACTTACTTTGGCAGAAAAATAAATATGGATCCTTATAAATACTTCCCCGATGAATTTAAAGAAAAGTACCTAATATCCGAGTGGCGACATGCTCTCGCTATTTTAAAGGGTGAGTTTGAGGAACAATTTTTAGATCTCTGCGGTGTTCTTGCCGAATTCGAATTGCGAAAAAGTAGTATAATTCGTGGCGGCGGCGGTAAATCGAAGGTCTCTGGATACTTAGATAATTATCTATATAAGTTGGGTTGGGCTGAAAAGAGTTTTGATACATCGATTTTGATTGATGGAGAAAACCATAAAACTCCGACGCACAAGATTGATTGCGTGAAAGGTCGTATCGCGTTGGATATTGAATGGAATAACAAAACTGAATTTTATGATAGGGATCTCAACAACTTTAGGTTGTTGCATAGTTTAAACGCAATCAGTGTGGGCATAATTGTAACGAGGGCGTCTGAACTTCAGGATGATGTTTTTAAGCCGTTAGGTATTCAGAGTAAATATGGAGCCTCAACAACTCATCACAAAAAGCTCATTCCTAAAATCGAAGGAGGTGGAGCTGGCGGCTGTCCCTTATTGGTTATTGCAGTAAAATCAGGTGCTTTTGTTGAGGATGTTTGATCAGAGCCATTTCATCTAAATTCTGTGCAAGCTGAAATCATCATGTCAATGGGTGTTTAAATTTTACCCGTTCGTTGGTGAGGTAAGCTAATAAGCGGCTGTTTTTTCATCAGCCCCGATTCTTTTCGCAACAATTCAAAAACGAGTCCGCTGTCAGGGGCGCAACGTATTTTCCCAGCCTCAATGGCATTGCCCCTGTGGAGCAGCCCCCATGAAATGGTCTTGGGGTCTTTAGGGGTAGCAGGAACGCTCCCTTAAATGGTGATGCAACGGCCAAACGTTGTGATGGGGGTGGTGAAGGCTCTCATGAAATGACGAGCTAGGAACCTCCGCCACAGGCCAGAGGGATGCAACGGGAGAACGCAGCGTCTCCCTTGCCAAGGTGGTGTTGTAATACAACACACATCTTGCGGAACGCGATAACCTTTGATTTTTTGCGACAGGGACTGAGTAGCCATCCTTTCGGAGCCGCTGTCGCTCGCCTTGCCCACAACTGGGTGAGCGACTGCGGTGGAGGAAGGATGGCGGGCTTTCCTTTTGGTGGGTTTGAGCCGTTAAATCGGGTCATTCAGGAGGCGTGTTGAAATTTTATCGAACACCTGCTGGTGTTTTCTGCAAGTCTTTGAAATTTATGGGTTTCAGGTGGGCTTGCCTTGAAGCATGCTACCCCAAAACGCACTTTTTCCATGCTCTTTTCATGTCGTCAAAAACACCATTCTCGAACACCAAAAACCACCTTGCCTTCAAGGGGTTAAACGGCTTTTAAGCAAAAAATGGGGAAATGGTGGGCCCGGTAGGACTCGAACCTACGACCAGACCGTTATGAGCGGTCGGCTCTAACCAACTGAGCTACAGGCCCACGCTTTTACGCCCCAACTCAAAGGGCACGCCTGCGTGTTACCCGAAACCGGCACGTCTCGTCAAAGCAAAAAACACCCGATCTGTTATCTCGCCCAAAAAACGTCGCAAATAAATCTCAAAACAGGTCAATATTTTTAACTCAGGAAAATTTCATGCGCCACTTTATCCCGATTGCATTGCTCAGCGCACTGTTATTCAGCGCCCCCGCCCTCGCCCAAATCATCCCCGGAAGTGGCACAATTTCACTAACCGGAACAGGGGAAGTTGCAGGCAAACCGGATATGGCCATTATCAGCTCAGGCGTTGTCACCCATGGGGAAACCGCCCGCATGGCGCTTGATGCCAACACACAAGCCATGGGCCGCATATTTGAAGTTTTGCAAAATGAAAATGTGGAATTACATGATATTCAGACCTCTGGCTTCTCCGTGCAGCCCCAATATATATATTCAGACCAACGCGACGAAAACGGCTACCCCCTTCCCCCGCGCATTTCAGGCTACCAGGTGGCCAACACCTTAACCGTGCGTGTGCGCGATCTTGAGAGCCTTGGCACATTACTGGACACCGCCGTAAGCGTTGGCTCCAACCAGATCAACTCCATATCATTTGCAGTGTCCAACACCGCCCCTTTACTCAATGATGCGCGCCGCGCCGCCATGCAGGACGCCATCCAAAAGGCACAGCTTTATGCAGAAGCTGCAGGGGTTGGCCTTGGAAATATTTTGAACATTTCTGAAGCCGGCGTAGTTTTTGCCCCTCCCCCCCAAATGGCAATGATGGCAACCATGGAGATGGACGCACGCGCCGTACCGATTGCCGCTGGTGAACTGAACTTCACAAAACAAATTACGGTGATTTGGCAGCTGGTTCAGGAATAAAAGCAGTCGGCCTCAGTGTCTTGAGGTGTTTTCAGGATAATTGGGGCCGGTTTACCCTGTTTCCAAGCGCGATAAACAAAACCTAGAGCATAAAAGCCTGCCACAACATGCGCAAACCAACAACAGCAAGAAACACTGCAAACACAAGCTTGAGATGCCTTTGATCCAACCGGTGGGCCAGAGCAGCACCCAAAGGGGCAACGCTGGCCGCTGCGATACCAATCAACACCATTGCCGGAATATTGACATAGCCCAGGGAAAATGGCGGACGCCCGGCAACATCCCAGCCCGACACAACAAACCCAAGCGCACCCGGCACCGCCAACATCACACCCAGTGCTGCCCCGGTTCCCACCGCCTTATGCATTGAATTACCAAAAGCCACCAGCGTGGGCACACTGAACGAGCCACCGCCAATGCCCATAAGAGCCGACAAATAGCCCACAATAGCCGCACTGATCCGGTTGGTCAGTTTTGATTCTTGCAGTTGCGCCATCAAACGCCGCTGGACTGGCAACACAACGTTAAAAGCAATAAAAAGTGCCAGAATGCCAAAAATAATCCGCAGCGCATCACCCGAAAACAACCCGGCCATCAGCCCACCCACCAGCGAGGCAATAACAATTGGCGGCCCCCAGATTTTAAGTACCCCCCCCATCACCGCCCCGTGTCTGTGATGTGTTAAAGTGCTGGTGGTACCCGTGGCAATAATCACTGCCAGCGATGTGCCCACTGCCACATGGTGATAAACCCCTGCATCATAATTCATGATGTCAAATACAACCGCCATCGCCGGTACCATGACAACGCCTCCCCCGGCACCCAGCAGTCCGGCAACCAGCCCCGCAGCAACCCCCGCCGCCAGCAATCCCATGATCAAGGGCAGATATTCCATCAAATCTGACACTGAATTTCGTATTCCCTAACTGGCTTGCGCTGCAACAAGAATTGCCAACACGCGCTCACGCCGCTCCCGGGGTTGCGCGCACTCCACATCTTTAGCCAGCTTTCCCTCAGAATTTTTTATGTCCAGCCGCGCCCCCGCAGCTATCAGCAGCTCAAGCGTTTGTTCGTTACACCACCCCGCAGCAGTATGCAAAGGCGTGCGCCCCTCGCGCGAAATAATATCGGGATCTGCTCCCCCGATCAATAAAACCTCAACCCCCTCTGGTCCACCCTTGGCCCCTGACGCAACATAAAGCAAACTATCGCCATCCTCGTTTCTGGCATTTGGATTTCCCCCTTCAGCAAGATACTGGCCCAGTCGATTAGCATCATTATTCCTGACAACCGAAAACACTGACGACCCCTCATCCCCCCCGGACTGACATCCGGTCAGCACCAACATGGAAATCATCAATAGGCCAAATAATTTTGCCAAATTCGTTTTCATCTGCTCATTCCCCTGTCAAATGGGCGATCACCTGCCGGTCATGCCGTTGTACCCGATGTTCAAACAAATAAACGCCCTGCCATGTTCCAAAACCCACAAGCCCCTCCAAAACCGGAATACTCAAACTAACAGGCATCATTGCCGCCTTGATATGTGCGGGCATATCATCCGGTCCCTCCATAGTATGGGTAATCCAGTCCATCCCCTGTGGCACCAGCCTGGCAAAAAATTCTTTCAAATCAACCTGTACATCCGGGTCGGCATTTTCCTGAACAAGAAGCGAACACGACGTATGCCGGCAAAATAAATTTAATATGCCCCGTTCAACATTTTTGTCTTTTACAAACCCTGCCACCTGCGTTGTAAATTCATAAAGTCCAGGACCATTTGTGCGTATTGAAAAAATATCCTGCTCAATACGCATCTAGGTATCGCTTTTGGATTCAGGCATCAGATCCATAAGCTTTACCTGTTCGAATTTGCGCAGCCAGCGCCCCGAAATCGCACGAAACGGAAGTGGGTTCAAATAGTGGTGGCGTTCGCGGCCCACCCGGCGCGAAACCACAAGCTCGGCTGTCTCAAGAATGGCCATGTGCTTGGCAGTCGCCTGCCGCGAAACGCTCAACCCCGCCGCCAACATCGACAAAGATTGGCCGCTCTGAGCGTGAATACGCTCCAACAATGTGCGCCTTGTACTATCCGCCAACGCCTGAAAAACCAGATTTGTGTCCATAATTCCTGAATTTTAGGCAACTAAGCAGTTGCGCGTCAAGAGGCAATTTTGCAACTATTGAAATTGAATCACATCCTAAGCAACACTGGATAACTCTTTAAAATATTTCACTATTTTTTCCAGTCACCTCAAATCACTAACCCAACCATGATAAGGAACGTGTCAGAAACGCAGCGCCGTTTTCCCTTTGCCCCTCCCCATGCGCCATAACCACTTGTTTGGGGTCAAGCGCAAGAAGTCGATCCCGCTCGGCTCGTGGCTCAAATTTTTTGAAAAAACTCAATCGCCATTCAAGGGGGGCCTTGCCCTCCAGAATACCCCAGAACTTTGCCAGCCATACCTGCCAGCTGTGCCAATTTTTCTTCACAAATTCGGTAGAAAAATTTTCCGACAGATCAGCTAGAATTGCAGTGCTTGAAGCCCGATGGAAAAACACCAGTTCGTCCATCGCCTTGGAACCGGTGAAGTGAAAAACCTTAATCACATCGCCCCAGCTTTGCGGCGCGCTTTTGCTTAGCGCCATTTCAAACTCCAGGTCGGTGCATTTATCAATGGTTGAGGCCGGCCCCCACAATTTTGCATCGGGAAATGCCCGATGCCAATCTTTCAAAAACAGATAGTGAATTTTGTTGGGGCTGACCAGGTGAGCAACCCCCCCCAACTCCTCAACCTCGCTTTTCAGCTCATCATCCATGGCCACAGGCGACCAGACCCATAAAGAAGCATCAGGCAGACGAACAACAATCATACGGGTATTATAGGCAAAGCCGTAAAAGTCCACATTGCCACCCTCGCACAACCAGATATCCTGCCCGATTGATTGTAGCCGCTTCACAACTTTTCTCCCGATATTGTCAGCTCAGACGTAGGTACACCCTGGAAGCGGTTCAAGCCCGTCAGAAATTCACCTTTTTCGCACCGGCTGCCGTAAAGCAGTTTTCAGCTTTTCAGGGGCCACCCGGCGCGGATCGTTGAGATAAATTTCGTGGTGATGTCCATTTTCAACGAATCCGTTTGCCGGAATAAATTCCTTGTGCATCCTCTCAATCACCGGCCCCTCTTCGCTATAGGGGCCGATGTGCATTATCTGAACGCTTGTCCCCTCTTCAAACATTTCCATTCTCAGGCTGTCAGGCCGTGTCCCCAGTTTCTTTTCAGCCTTGGCTACACCTTCTTCAAACAGTTCATCACTCGTCCATTCAGGCAAAACAATCATCATCCGCCATTTCCATTTATCACGAATGTCATTCACAAAATCATCCATGTTATCGGCCCACCACAGCCCTTCGAGCGGGGCGGCGACAAAGTCTTTACCCATCTTTTTCTTGGCAAGACACTTAATCGGATAGATAGTTGAATAAAGCCATTTCACCGCATTCATATAAATTTCATGGCCCGGGTCCCCCATGCCATCAACCATTACAAATTTCATATTGGGTACATCAACAATCGAAAAATCCTTATGCGTCGGCTGATAAAGTTCCTTCAATTGCTTTTTGATATCAATTTTTTCCATTTTCTTCTCCTTCAAACAGTTCAGGTTTGCATTCCATATAATCCGCAGTTCGGTGTACCCACGCCAAATCCGCCTTGAGCTGGCTAAGGGAATAGTCGAACAGAGCTTCGACAAATTCGGGCAAAGGCAATTGTTCAAATTGAATGTTTTCAAGGCGCACAATTTCCGCTTCAAGCCTCTTTCCCCGCGTCCGCAAAGCGGCAATTGCAGCGCCCTTCTCCAACATGGGCCAATGGGCCATTCCCAACAGAACCGACGAATAAGCAGGACTACCCCCCTCCAGCGCCATCAGCGATTGTGCAGCCAAAGCCTGATAACCAAAGCTCGTCGCTGAAAACACCTTGCGCGCCTTCGCTCCCTTAGGTTTTTTTGCGGCAACAAGCCCGCCCTTCTCCAGCCTTCCCAACACAAAATAAATTGAAGAAAACCCGATTTGCGTCCACTCACGCATCCCGCGCTGCTCAATCACCTGCTCCAGCTGATAGCCATGGCGCGGCATTTCAGCCACCAGCCCAAGTAGCAACAATTCCGCATCGGTAAGTTTTTTTTCATTCATATTCTAGCACTAGAATAATTCGAAATAAATTGCAACTCTGCCAGCTTGGCACTAGCCTTATCCAACAATTAAAAACTATTGGAGACCCATATGCTCACCCTGATCGGCTCCTCAAGATCCCGCGCTTTTCGTGTCCTCTGGCTTCTTGAAGAACTTCAGGTTCCCTATGAACTGATAGAGATATTCCCGCATGAGCCCAAGGCACTCGAATTGAACCCGTCCGGCAAAATTCCAATTCTCCAAACTGAAGGGCAGATCATCACCGACAGTCTGGCTATCTGTAATTTTCTGGCTGACCGCCACAAAAAATTCACCTTCAAACCAGGCACCACCGAGCGCGCCCGGCAGGACAGTGTTTCCCTATTGGCCGCCAATGACATGGAGGCTCCGCTGTGGCTGCACCGCAAACATACTTTTAATTTGCCGCAAAAACAGCGCGTGCCGCAAATCCTTCTTGCTTGCAAAAAAGACTTTTCACAGGAGCTTAAAACCTTTGAAACCCGACTTGGGGACAACGCCTATGTCATGGGCGACACTTTCACCATTGCCGACATCATAACCATGTTTGTGCTGGCCTGGGCCAAACTTATTGAATTTGAGATGGGGTCAGGCAAGGCCAGACACTATATGGAAAACCTCAAACAGCGCCCTGCCTATCAAAGGGCCGTTCAGATCAGACGCCAAAGCCGCCCGTTCTCCGAGATGAAGCGCTGAAATCGGGGCCTAGAAAAGTGGATTATCAATATCAAACAGTATAACAGCCTCGGCTTCCCTGTATGGCTGGTTCAACCGATTTGTTTCAACATATGTCATAAACAGCCTTTCAACAGAACTTTTTGCCACATCATTACCGAGCGCTCACAGGATTGCCCACTTTCAAAAAGTGCCATCGCGACAGGGAATGCAAAATCGTGGATACAAACCCCTTATTTCTTGGACACTCAATTTCACCATCACAATACACCGTTCGGAACAATGGCATTTTCTCGTAACCGGGGCGAGAAAACACCGCCTGGACAAATATCCATCGCTCACAAGACCAGCGATAGTTCAACCAGTATCAAAGAATTTTAACGATGGTATCTGTTATCCAAAACACATTTTCATGGAGAGTTCCACAATTATCCATAACCCCGGCTGGCTTGGTGGACCGCCTTTTTGCCTGACACTTCTCCCCTCGCAAGTAATCGGGAAATCAGGAAAACCGCAAACACTCCAAATGCAGCAACACAATTCTACTGACGCAAATGTGAGAAGGTGCACACATTATGCACCCACTTTTTCTGCTAATAAGGCCGACAGAAATCAAACAAGGAGCATATGAATGACCATCACCCGAAGAAATGCCCTGATAATGACGTCAGCAGCTTCTCTTGCCAGTTTTAGTGGAGTTTTCCCTGCTTTGGCTTATCACCCTAGTGTGCCAGGAGGCTCTTCAGCGCCCCAGGGACAAGTAAGCGAGGGCGTTTATGATGTTCATTCTCTGATGAACCCGAAAGGTTGGACCGACCGGGCAATTTTAGGTTCCCTCGACGCACCCGCAACACTCATTGAATACACCTCCCCCACCTGTCCCTTTTGTGCCTCCTTCCACAACGACACATACCCGCAACTTAAAACCGAATTTGTCGATACCGGAAAACTACGGCTTGTCGTGCGCCCGTTTATAAGAAACGTGCTCGATGCCGTTGTGTTTATGTTGGCAGATGTTGTGGGTGACGAGACCTATCATAATCTGCTGAACAGCTATTTTCGCACACAGCCCACCTGGTCCAGATCAGACACGCCTCGAGATGCAATTTTTGCGGTTGCACAGGAGTTTGGATTTACCCTTGAAAGCTTTGAAAGCGCCCTGACCAATCAGGAACTTTTCGCCGGCATGGAAGAAACGCGCAATCAAGCGCGCGATGAATTCAACCTGACCGGAACTCCAACATTTTATATCAACGGCAAGATGCTTTCAGGGAACAGAAACCTTGAGCAGCTGGCAGCAGAAATCGAGCCGCTTCAAGTCTGATATCGCTAAAAATCTCGGTGACTTGTTACAACAACAGTCACCGAAACTGCGATTTGAATCAACCTCAACGCCCCCAATTGGCAGGGGCGAAAATTGGGATGCAGGTCATTCAACGAGATACAACAGGGTCCTTGAATGACAGTGGCAATTTTGTAAATACACATAATCGCTTACATCACCTGTAACCCGATATCGTGCACAACTCTGCCGCACGGCCTCTGCTTGACACCCCAAACATCAGCACAATCACCACCTATTTCTGCTGACACATAGTCACCAGCACCATTGCGAGTATGGCAATCTCATTTTCCTCGCAGCCAATGCTCCCAATGCCATATTGCTGGCGATTTTTGCAACCGCAGGCAGTTTTTTGTTCATTCCATAGAGCCTTTGTATTATTTTATTGTCATTGCAAAGCGGCACCCTCTGGATCAATAAGCACCAGGTCAAGCAACAGAAAAAGGTCCTTTTCCAGATCGCCCAGACTGACAAAATCAAGATGCTCAAGCCCGATCAACCCGGCATAAAGAATGCTGGCGCGGGACGCACTTGCAGCTTCATCAAAGCCCACCTGCCCAAACAGCTCTTTTAAGAACTCCACCCGCCGCGCCTCAACTTTTTTAACGCTCTTCGATGCCAGTTTGTCATAACGCGCCCAGTCCCGAATTGCCGCCTCAGCAAGTAGTCCCCCATAATCCTCCCGCGCCTGGCGCACAGAAATTGCAATCAACGCCCTGAGTTGCGCACGCGCGCCTGATCTGGTTCCAGCCACGGTGTCGATCACCTCAAGCGTACCAAACGCGGCCCATTGCTTTAGCATTGCCTCTTTGAGCGCCCCGACATCCTTAAAATGCCAATAAAAAGAACCCTTGGAAACTTTTAGCTCCCGCGCAATGGCTTCAACACGAATGCCCTGCGGCCCGTGCTCCGTCAAAGCCCGAAACCCTCCCTTTATCCAGTCCCCCGCATTAAGTGTGTTTTTCTTTGCCATAAAGTACCTGTCTCCACCGGAATGACAAAAAGCCACCAGCAATATTCACACCCTCACCATACGCCAGCGTATTGACTCTGGCAATCACCATCGATACATACGCTACCGTATGGACATAATTTTCCCTGGAGCCACCTCGATGAACGCCCCCAAAAAAACCTACCTCCAAATAAACATTGCTGTAACCGCCGCCGCCGCGCTTTCCGCGCTCACCCTTGCCGCTCACATTTTTGGCGGCGATCCACAATATCATGTGCCCGCAATGGCCAGTAATCTAAACACTGAAGAAAAAGCCCTGTATTCAGTTCTCTGGCATGCGGTAACCGTAATTTTATTGCTAAATTCCCTCGCATTGGGGATCGCCGCAAAAATCAAACCTTGTCGCTTGCCGCTGGTCTCTCTTGTTGCTGCACAATATGCGGGCTGGGGTATTTTATTTGTCTATTATGGACAAACACGCCTTGGAGAACTCTGGTCCCTACCCCAGTGGATTGCCTTTTTTCTCATCCCCACACTCGCCCTTTGGGGCCTGCGCAAAAAGGCAAGCTGAATGTTTATTATCGCGATATTAATTTCCTCGGTCCTGTTTATTACCGCCCTCATACATGTGGGATGGGGGCTTGGAATGCTTTGGCCCGCAACCAGCGAGCAAATGCTGATTAAAACAGTAATCGGCAGCCCGGCTATTCAAAGCATGCCCGGCCCTGGGTTGACACTATTGGTAGCCGCCGGCATCGCAGCCGCCGGCGTGTGTGCCTTATGGGGCGCGCATGTGATTAACCTGCCTTTTGCTGACTGGATGCGCAAAGCCGCCCTGATTATACTGACTCTCATATTCGCAATCCGGGGTATTATAACCTATCTTCCCATTGGTCCTCTGGCCAATTCCCTTGAACCATTCAAAACGCTGGACCAGACCTATTTCGCCCCCCTGATTTTGGCCATTGCAGCGGGATATGCAGTTATTTTATTTTCAAAGTAACTCCCCTTTCCCCGGAGTTGTGTTATCAGGCGGGACCCAGGCTCTGCCTTTTCACAACACCAACATTGAAAATGTCTGCCACACTGAGAGCATCTTTGTGCAATAATTACATATTCGCACAGATATTATTCAAATGATTCCTGGGGAAAAAAATGACCCAAAATGGCATTTTCAAATTTTCACTCGCGACTTTAGCTTTTTCCGCTTTTGCATTCGTGGGCAGTATCGCGGTGACACAGGAAACATCGCCAACATTCAAAATCTCACTGTTTGAAGCTGAAGGCTTTACTATCTCCAAAACCATTAATCTGGATGCTGATTTTGCAGCAAAAAATGAAGGGTTGGAAATTCTTGCCCCGTTCAAAATTTCTATCCCCGAACAATCCGATATTACCCCCCTTTATAATGTGGGGGACGGCTCGACCGGCGAGATCCTGACAATATCCTTTGCCACCGGAAATAAGGAAACCCCCATTGAGGAACGAAAACTGGTAGAAAACATCCGTTTTGTAACCATGTCATTGCCACTGACTGACCCGACCGAACGACTGGACAATCTGGCAACCGTTATCAAAAATCATATATTCGTAGCAGCAACAGACGGTTATGAACAAATCCAATATGTGGGCGCCAAATCCTCGACTGTTGGCGACTTGATTGTTCTTGAAGCCGTCGGCCAATATGTCGACCCTTCAATCGGGTTGATGCTGTTACACATTGTCGGTTATCCCAATCCAAATAACGCCAACTCGATTTTTGCTGTTTCCAGTATTGTCGCCGACAAATTTGAATTTTCCACCTACGATGATTTGTCCCTTACCGGCGGTGGCAGAACCATGGCCAGCTTTGAATATATAGACGAATAAACAACTTTCCGCCTGCATTCTACGCTTCGCCAAGCGCAAAACATGTGTTTTTCAGTGTGTTTTACGTAAAGGGTTGTCTTTTTGCGAAAACCAGCTTGCCACCATATCAAATAAAAATACCTTCGTTGTCAGTTTCAAAAACAACCGGGATATTTTTTTAAAAATGATTGTTGCAAGCTTTTCAAATGTTTCAAAGAGTTTTGGAAAAAATAGCGCCCTGAAGGATCTGAATCTTGAGGTCAAAAAGGGGCAGGCCGTTGCTCTGCTCGGCCCCAATGGCGCGGGTAAATCCACCGCCCTCACCATACTTCAGGGCTTGCGCCAGCCCACCACTGGCACGGTCCGGATATTTGGTCAAAAGCCCGGCACACCAGATGCCATGGCTCGCATTGGGGTCACCCCGCAAACCACCGATTTCCCCCCCCAGCTTTCCCCCCGTGAGCTGCTTGAATTTGCCAGCGCCCATTTCCAACGCCCCCGCAACATTGACCAGTTGATTGAAACCTTTGCCCTCAATACCCTTATTGATCGGCGGGTGCAGGGGTTTTCAGGTGGCGAGCGCCGCCGAGTGGCCCTTGCCCTTTGTTTTGCCGGCAATCCCGAACTGGTGATACTGGACGAACCCACCAGCGGACTGGATGCGGCCGGGCAAAAGGATTTCTCCATCATGGCCAATCAGTTCGTTGCGGATGGTGGCGCCCTGATACTCACCTCCCACTATTGGCTTGAGATCGAAAGCATCGCCAACCATATTGTAATGATCGATAATGGTATAACCGTTATGGATGGCACCGTTCCCGACATAAAGTCCGCCTTTGGTCTCAACCATATCAGCTTTTTCAGCGCAACCCCCGGCCCCCATATCAAGAAAAATTACCAGCTGGAAAACGAAAACTGGGAGCTTGTCACCAATGATTCAGATGATGCGGTAAGAACACTGATCAAATCAGGCGAACCCTTTTCAAACCTCAAAGTCACCCCGCGCGATCTAGAGGAGGCCATCGCCATTTACCGCCAGAAACAAACAGCAAATGCCGACCAAAATGGAGCCGTGCAATGAAACAGTTTTTTGC
Source organism: Alphaproteobacteria bacterium (assembly GCA_024279575.1). Lineage (GTDB taxonomy): Bacteria > Pseudomonadota > Alphaproteobacteria > Rhizobiales > Devosiaceae > DROE01. The sequence goes on from JAJRRJ010000153.1 coordinate 15,369, forward strand.
CCATGCAAAACTACACCTGAAGCGCCTTTTGAGAAACCCCGCCTTCTGGGCACCCACCATCCTGTTTCCGGCAATGTTCTATTCGTTCTTTGGTGCCTCCATGTCCCCGGACGGCGCATATTCGCAACTGGCCATTGGCTCCTTTGCCGTTTATGCGGTGGTGGGAATCGCTTTTTATCAGTTCGGTGTCGGTATAGCACAGGACCGTGAAGACCCGTTTGACAGCTGGATGCACACATTGCCCGCCAGTGCCCTGCCCAACGGTTTGGCCCAGATGTTTGTCGCCATACTCTTTGCCCTGAGTGCGGTTCTGCTGGTGCTCGCCGCCTCCCATGTTTTTGGCAAAACCACCCTGGACATAAACCAGACCCTGCGCCTGCTTGGTATATGCGTTGTGATTGCGCTCCCCGCCTCCCTTTTAGGCATCGCCCTTGGCTATTCAGCCAACGCCAAAGCAGCACCGGCACTGGCCAACCTGATCTTTTTGCCGCTGGCTTTCCTTGGCGCCCTGTGGCTCCCCCCCATTGCCCTGCCAAAAATCATCGCCGATATTTCGGTGTGGACCCCAACCCGGCAAATGGCGGAGTTCGCATGGGCCGCCATTGGCAACACCATACCCGACACAAATTTCATGCTGGGGTTGGCCGCCTATACAACTGGCTTTGCATTACTGGTGATGTGGCTTGTTAACAGGGACAAAAAGAAGCGATTTGGGTGAGCGGGTAGAAAAATCTATCGTCGTTATTGCGAAAAACCCATAGTCATCCTGGATTGCCACGTCGGCTCCGCCTCCTCGCAATGACGGATGCTCAACTATCTTTATTGGCGCCACCTTATTTTTCAAAATCCACGATCATTTTAAGTGCATGTTCGATATACGCCCGCATTTCCGGGGAATGATTGAAAAAACTCAGCAAACGAGGTCCGTACGTTTGCAAATAAAAAACCGCATTTCTAATGGCCTCCATTGAAGGG
>JAJRRJ010000154.1 GCA_024279575.1 Alphaproteobacteria bacterium
CAGGCAACTCCGGATACTCCACTGGCATGGCTGGCATTTGAACAGGTTGAAAGTCTTGGCCCGACACTAACTTTACGCCTGTGGAGTGGAAAAGGCGATGATGGAGAAACGCGGGTGCTGGCAAGGGCAAACAATGCCCATGTGCATAAAATTGAATGGTTGGGATAGGACGCCAAACGATTGACTCTCACATTTGCGTGTAATGGATAAAGTCCGTTCGCTTTTGCTTTTACTTATAATTATGAAGGGACAATTGAAATTTCAAATTAGAGCAACGCTTGGGAAACGACACTATGATTGAACGTATAAAACAGCTTATTTTACCGATTCTTCTCGGCGCAGTTTTTATTGGCGGTTTAGTCATTATGTTTTCCGGCGGAGACGGAAATTCTAATGGTGAAATTTCTACTGCAAACGTTATTATACCCGAACTTTCGGAGTTTGGACAACAAGGCAAGGGTTTGTTTGATGCAAACTGTGCCGCCTGCCACGGGGAAAACGCAGTCGGTACAAATGTCGGACCACCGCTTTTGCACACAATTTATAATCCCGGACATCATGCGGATGAGGCGTTTTTGCGAGCGGCGGCCCTGGGGGTTCAGGCTCACCACTGGGGATTTGGCAATATGCCGTCAGTTCCAGCGGTAGATCGGGACGATATTTTGCAAATCGTTCGTTACGTTCGTGAAATGCAGGCGGCCAATGGCATTGCACCACAACCCCATGTAATGTAGGCGATCAACGGCACAAATCAGCAGAGAGAACGAACGGTCAGGCTGGATTGTGGGGCTTGCGGGCCAGAACAATCCGGCAAACATCAGATACTTCGCTGACTTCAATATTATCAAAACCAACTTAAACGAGATTTTTGAAAGTCTCGTCTTTTGTTTCAAACGATGATGCTATTTCCCCTATGGCGCTAAACAACCCCACCTTTCGTACGAAGCGTCACCTATAACCAGAATTTATACCACCAGTTGAATTTGTGTTTCAGGATTTTTGCCGCTATCCACTCCATGGCCGGGACTTGAGCGGCACCTGATCCCGCATTCATCATAATGGTGAAGGCAAAATCCTGTCCCGGAAAGAGAACGGCTTGTGTAAAAAATGTCCCGGCGGAACCATTGATGACAGAAAATTTCATTTCTTCCATTTTGCTATTGCCCACACCAAGAGAAAAACCGGGATACCCAAAATGAATAAGCTGGCAATTTTGCGCGCTCAGGTACATATCCCCCCCTCTTAGACCCTGCAAATACATTAAAATATAGGCTGCAAAATCCAGAGGTTTCATCGAAATGTCACCAGCGGGGGCAATCAATTCGGGTAACCTGTATTCATGTCCCGGCGGAAATTTCATTGTCTGTTTCGGGGAAACCATATGGCCCCAGGGCTGATCTTCACTGATATCATTGGGCCAGCCAATAACCGTATCCCACCCAAAACCATCAAAAACCGACTTGAGCAATTCCTTATAGCTTTTCCCAACTGTTTTTTCCAACATTGCAGCGGCCAGCGTGTAACTCGCGTTTGAATACAGGTGTGGAAAATTTCCACTTGATTTTTGTGCAACTGCCGGGTCAATCTGGAGTAGATATTTGATAAACTCCAACTGTTTGTTTTTCGATTTTCGGGCAATATCAGGAAACTTCTCATCACTGCCCGTGTAGGGTTTTATGCCCGCTTCGCACAGCAACAAATCCTCAAAAGTGATGTGCATATATTCTTCACGCGCATCCCTTTTCAGTTCTGGAAAAAGCTCAAAAAATTCAGTTTCCCAAGTCAGTTTCCCATCTTCAATCAGCTTTGCGCCAATCATCGCAAGCACTGATTTTGCGCACGACCCGATGTGGAAAAAGTCGTTTATTGTCACAGGGGTCGGATCATCATGGACCCGGCGCCCCTCAATCTGCACAGTTTGAAAGCCGGAAGAATTCATCACAACAACAGCGATGGCAGGCATACCAAACTTGTTTCTGGCTTGCGCGATTAACTTCTCGATAAAGCGGTCATCGGTGTTATTTGGTTTTGTATTAGTTGCATTCATTTTATTGCCGTTCCCCCCTCAACCAGTTACTATGCCCTGACTTTTCACCACACTTTTGCCAGCATAAACAGCAGAACTGCCCAATTGCTCTTCAATGCGGATCAACTGATTATATTTGCTCAGGCGTTCCGAGCGACTAAGAGATCCGGTTTTTATCTGCCCGCAATTCAGGGCCACTGCCAAATCGGCGATTGTGTAGTCTTCGGTTTCCCCTGAACGGTGCGACATGACTGAGGTGTAGTTGGCCCGGTGGGCGGTATCAACTGCCTCGAGTGTTTCCGTCAAAGAACCTATTTGGTTGACTTTAACCAAAATTGAGTTGGCCACGCCCATCTTAATACCGCTTTTAAGGCGTTCAGAGTTGGTAACGAACAGATCGTCACCCACCAGCTGGATTTTATCGCCGCTTTCTTCGGTGTGAGCTTTCCAGCCGTCCCAGTCATCCTCGGACATTCCATCTTCAATAGAGATAATGGGATAACGCGCGGCTAAATCTGCCAAATAGGCCACGTGCTGGTCTGCGGTCAGGCTTTTGCCCTCCCCGGTCATTTCATACTTGCCGTTCTTATAATATTCGGAGGCGGCGCAATCCAGGGCCAGACAAACATCTTCACCCGGTTTATATCCTGCGGCTTCAATGGACTTCATAATAAACCCCAGTGCCTCATCAGCAGAGCCAAGATTGGGGGCAAATCCCCCCTCGTCGCCAACATTTGTATTGTGGCCATTTTCACTCAATGCTTTTTTCAGTGTGTGAAAAATTTCACTGCCCACACGTACCGCATCAGCAATGCTTTTTGCCCCTACGGGCATGATCATAAATTCTTGTATGTCGATAGGATTGTCCGCATGTTCGCCGCCATTAATGATGTTCATCATGGGGACAGGCATGACGTGGGCATTGGGGCCGCCAAGATAGCGAAACAGTGGCAATTCGGAACTTTCAGCAGCCGCTTTGGCAACGGCAAGTGAAACGCCTAGAATTGCGTTGGCACCCAGCCGGCTTTTATTGGGTGTGCCATCAAGATCAATCATGGCCTGATCGATGCCGCGTTGGTCCAGCGCGTCCATTTCATGTAGTTCTTCAGCAATATCTATGTTGACGTGCTCAACCGCCCGGGTCACCCCCCTGCCCCCATATTTCTGACCGCCATCGCGCAGCTCCACCGCTTCATGGGCGCCGGTCGAAGCACCTGAAGGCACAGCGGCGCGGCCAAAACTTCCATCGTCCAGAACCACATCGACCTCAACGGTGGGGTTGCCACGACTGTCATAAATCTGACGGGCGGCGATATCTATTATGGCTGACATGGGGTAATCCTCTTTAGCAATTTGGAGCTGATACTCCGGGAAAAACCTTCAATTTTGTTTGTGCAAAAAAGCGGCAATTATTGATCTCAGTTGTTACGCCCATTGCTCCATAAATGGAAGATGGGAAAACGATTGTTCAGGGGAAGTTTTTCAGACTGATTTTACAGGACCAGCATCTGTTGAATAAAAATTTCGCACTAACTGGCGGTCTCAATCAAGGTGACATCATTTTCAGCACAAATCTTGCGCAATTCTTCATTTTTGCAGTGATTGGTGACAACTGTTCCTACCTGAGAAAGGTGGGCGATGCGCACCGGGGCTGTGCGTTCGGTTTTTGTGCTGTCCGCAACCAATATCACATGGCGTGCATTTTCAATAATCGCGCGCGCAACTTTTACCTCGCGAAAATCATAGTCTAACAATGCTCCGGTCTGGTCGATGGCCGACACCCCGATCACAGCATAATCAACAGAGAACTGGCGCATAAAGTCCACCGCCGCCTCACCAACAATGCCCCCGTCAGAAGCGCGCACAACACCGCCGGCAATGATGACTTCAAATTGAGGATAAACACGCAACCGATTGGCAACATTGATATTATTTGTGATCACCATCAGCCCTGCGCGTTGCAATAATGCGTGGCTTACCGCTTCTGTTGTAGTGCCAATGTTGATAAACAGGGATGCATTATCAGGGATAAGCTCAGCGGCGGCGCGGCCAATATCGCGTTTTTCAGATTCTGAAATCAGACGACGTTGCTCATATTCCATATTTTCTGTGCCTGAGGGAAAGATTGCCCCCCCATGGATACGCGAAAGAATGCGGGCGCGGCACAAGTCATTCAAATCCTTACGGATCGTCTGCGGGGTAACTTTGAAGCGAACGGCGAGCTCGTCAACACTGACCCTTCCGGCCACTTTTGCGGACTCAACGATTTGGGTATGTCGTGGATTGAGATACATATGCTTTTTCCGCGTGCGTTCGTTTGAAAACAGTTTAAACTGATCAGGAGCAATTATCTATCCCGCAAGATCAACCCATTTGGGAGTGGGTGACTTAAAGCGACCAAAGGTTTCAAGCAAGTACTCAATAGAGGGGGAAAAGCTCACCATATCGGCATGCTCCCGGCTTAAAAAATCCCGCTCAACCATCGTTTTTATCATTTGGTTCAGGGGCTGGTAATACCCCTCAACATCCAGAAATGCGCTTGGTTTGTCATGAATGGAGAGTTGCAACCACGTCCATTGTTCAAATATCTCCTCCATGGTCCCCGCTCCCCCCGGCAACGCAATAAACCCGTCTGCCAGTTCTGCCATTTTCATTTTACGTTCGTGCATGTTTTTAACAACAAACAATTCAGTAAGATTTGGATGGGCCAGCTCCTTATCGGCAAGCACTTCTGGAATGACGCCAAAAACCTTACCGCCATTGTCAAGAACCGTATCGGCGATAACTCCCATCAGGCCCACATGCCCTCCCCCATATACCAAATTCAAACCGCGCTCAGCCAATGTTGCGCCAACATGCCTTGCAGATTTGGCAAAAACAGCCAGATTACCTGGGCGGGAGCCGCAAAATATACAGATATTTTTCATATTTGAAATCCAAAAAAAGGGGCAAGCATTCAGGTGTCAGGGCCTACGGCTAATCTTCAATTTTGTGATTGTCCAGAAAAACTTCTGCCTGTCGTTTTTTCGCTTTAGCAAGTTTTTTCTGTGCACCGGAGCGCCCAAACTTCACCCTATTGTTCTGAGCTGTCAGTTCTTTTTCAGTACGGGCGCGCTTTTTTCGTTCAGCGCCTAATTTAATTATTGAGGGCATTATATTTTCCATAAAAACTGGTTGTTTGAATTGCTCTTCTTGCGATAGTTTGTCCTATATGGCGAATTTGCTACATATTTGGGAATATTCCAATGTATTTGTTTGGGGCGCGCAATGAAAATTAAACTCTGCTTAAACCATGTGGTGCGCATGGTTTTACTGGCGGGCATATTCCTTGTGGGGAGTATCGGAACTTTAGCGCAGGATGGCCCGCCTGCCATTTTAGAAGAAACATTGTGGGACTTTGAGGCTTACGAATTGGGCAATGCGCCTGTCGAATGGCAAAGCGGCGACGCTCAAAGCTCCTCGACATCTAATATCTGGCAGGTGATGCGCGAAACCGATAATGCAGGACTTAATCAGGTAATGGCGATGAGCAGGCCCAATAGTGGCGGCTTGTTTGGATTGTTTGGCCGCACTTTCAATCTTATATGGCTCAAAAGTCCTTCCTTTCAAAATGGAGAAATCGAAGTGCAGTTTCGCTCCTTAAGCGGGGACAAAAACCGTGGCGGCGGCATCGTGTGGCGCTTGCAAGACAAGGATAACTATTATCTGGCCCAATTTGATCCGCTGGAAAACAGCTTTCGAATTTATTTTGTTAGAAACGGATCGCGCCAGGAACTGGAAAGAATTAGCGTTCTTTTGTCTGACCACGACTGGCATTCAATGAAAATTGTGCTCCGAGGCAATGAATTTGAAGGCTACCTGAACGGGCAGAAGCTTTTGAGCGGATCAAGCAACCTGTTCAGGCAGGCCGGTGCAGTTGGATTGTGGACCAAAGGAGATGCGGTTACATGGTTTGATAATCTTGTCATTCGCCCCCAGGAACAGGTGATGTTTTAGACTAGACGCCCCTGCTTCAATGCCGCTCCGATAAAAGAGGAAAACAATGGATGCGGCTCAAACGGGCGTGATTTCAATTCGGGATGGAATTGTACGCCGATAAACCAGGGGTGATCGGTTCGCTCAACAATTTCGGGCAATTTTCCGTCCGGGGATACCCCGGAAAACAAAAGACCATTGGCTTCAAGAACTTTCCGATAATCCATGTTCACTTCATATCTGTGGCGATGGCGCTCTGAGATTTCCGTTGTGCCGTAGATGTCTGCCACCCTGGAACCGCGCACCAATCTCGCTTTATAGGCCCCCAGACGCATTGTGCCGCCCAGGTCGGTGGATGCATCTCGCTCCAGTTTTTCATTGCCCTTGATCCATTCGGTCATCAAACCAACTATCGGATGTTTAGTTTTGCCAAATTCTGTTGAACCTGCTTTTTTCAAACCGGCTGTATTTCGAGCAGCCTCAACACAGGCCATTTGCATGCCCAAACAAATGCCCAAATAGGGAATATTGCGCAGTCGGGCAAATTTGGCTGCGGCAATTTTACCTTTTGTCCCACGTGCTCCAAATCCTCCGGGAACCAAAATCCCATGGACACCTTCAAGATAGGGGGCGGGATCGTCCTTTTCGAATACTTCAGAATCAATCCAGCGCACGTTTACCTTTACCCGATTGGCAATACCGCCATGGGCCAAAGCCTCAGTGAGAGATTTATAGGCATCTTTCAGGCCGGTATATTTCCCCACAATAGCAATGTTGACTTTGCCTTCTGCCTTATGGATGCCGTCAGAAACCGCTTCCCAGGCACTCAAATCTGGCTTTGGTGCATCCTCGATGCCAAAAGCGGCCAGCAATTCAGTGTCCAGCCCCTCCTCGTGATAGGCAATGGGAACATCATAAATTGACGCCACATCAAGGCCCTGAATAACGGCACTTTCGCGCACATTGCAGAAGCGAGACAGTTTTGCCCGTTCCGACTTTGGAATCTCACGATCACAGCGCACCAGAAGAATATCAGGCTGAATGCCAATAGAGCGAAGCTCTTTCACCGAGTGCTGAGTGGGTTTGGTCTTTAGTTCTCCAGCACTGGCGATATACGGCATCAGTGTCAGGTGGATATAAACGGCGTCGCCGCGCGGCAATTCATTGCCCAGCTGTCGAATGGCCTCAAAAAATGGCAATGCCTCGATATCGCCGACCGTACCGCCGATTTCACACAAGACAAAATCATAGTCATCATTACTGTCCAGAACAAAATCTTTGATGCGATCTGTTACATGGGGAATGACCTGAACCGTAGCGCCCAGATAATCTCCACGGCGCTCTTTGGCGATGATGTCAGAATAAATTCGTCCTGTGGTGATATTATCCTGCTGGTTTGCCGACCTTCCGGTAAAGCGTTCATAGTGCCCTAAATCCAGGTCGGTTTCCGCTCCATCGTCTGTAACAAAAGCCTCCCCGTGCTGAGTTGGGGACATCGTGCCGGGGTCGACATTGAGATAGGGGTCAAGTTTGCGCAGTCGAACCTTATATCCGCGCGCCTGAAGCACAGCGCCCAAAGCCGCTGAAGCCAGACCTTTTCCCAATGAGGAGACCACGCCTCCAGTAATAAAAACATAACGAGCCATGGGCCATTACCTTACAGAATGTTCGGGTGATTCGAAAAGATTTTTCTGGTTAGACACCAAAAAAAGTGCGTTGAGTAAAAAAAGCTGTTTGGGCAAAAAAGAAGGGGATGCGAACATCCCCTTTTTCTAAATTGTGCTGAACCCCCGCCACCATCTAGTTTGAGGTTCCTGTACCTGGTGCCTGAGGCGCAGAGCCGGGAACCGGAAGGTCAGGAGTTGTGCCGGGCGCCGCGCTGGCTGGCGCTGCGGGAACGGGTGTGTTGGTGGTTGGGGTGTCCATAGCGTTGGGAACGGGTAGCGTGTTCCCCCCGGCGCTTTCAAGTTGCATCGAATTAAGGGCATCAAGGACGCTTGGCTGGGCGCCGTCCACAGTCAAACTATCCAGAATAGAATTGGTGCCCCGGTCAATGTCGGCAACCACAGACAGCGCAATTGCAGTCCCCATAAACAAAGCAGCAAGAATAGCAGTTGTACGGGAAAGCAAATTTGCAGATCCGCGGGCAGAAACAAGTCCACCACCCGAGCCACCGCCCAGACCGCCCAACGCGCCCCCTTCGGAACGCTGCAAAAGGATTGTGGCAATCATAGCTAATACGATAAGCAGGTAAGCAACTATTAAAACGTTGGCCATGGCAGGGATTCTCTGTAGTTTAGTCGAAAAGATGCGCGGTTCTACAACCTGTTGGCCCTAAATACCAGACGCTTTTTGTCATTTCTTTGTTATGGGACGATTTTTGAGTTTATTGTCAAGCATTAAACCGCATAAACAATACCCAAAAAGTCCTCCGATTTCAAGCTGGCACCGCCAATCAAGCCACCATTCACGTTGGCAATGGGCAGTATTTGTGCCGCATTGGAGGGTTTCAGGGAACCGCCATAAAGAATACGGATGCCGTGTCCTTTATCGCCAAACCGGTTCACCAGCCATTCACGGATAGCGGCATGCATATTTGTTATATCATCAGTGTCGGGAACCAGACCGGTGCCAATGGCCCAAACAGGTTCATAGGCAATAACAATTTCCTGTGTTTCATCACAATCAGGAACTGACCCGTTCAACTGATGTTCAACGACCGTCAGGGCCAGTCCACTGGCTCTTTCAGCTTGGGATTCGCCGACACAAATTATGGGAACCAGCCCGGCATTAAGACATGACTGGGCCTTGGCGTTTACAACGCCATCTGTTTCCTGGTGGTCTGCGCGCCGTTCTGAATGCCCAACAATAATAAAATCAGCGCCGGCGTCTTTTAGCATTGCGGCACCGATATCCCCGGTGTGGGCGCCGCTTTGGGCAATGTGCGTGTTTTGTGCGCCTGTTTGCAGCGCAGAGTTCTCGCTAATGGTACTGGCCGCAGCTAAAATTGTTACCGGAGGGCAAAGTAAAACCTGACAATCGGGCACGGGCTTTTTACTCAGCGCTTCAACCACGGCAGTAAACTGAGACAGGTCGCTTGAGAACCCGTTCATTTTCCAGTTTCCGGCAATCAGAGTTTTGGGACTTTGAACCATTTTTCTAAAATTCTCCGTATCTGGTTGAGTTTTAACGCATCAATAGCGATCGTTTTACATCTCAAGTCTTGCGTGGCAACCATAATTGGCTTAACCGAAGCGCACCGATATATCTTGTACTCATCTAAACGATTTGCCATGATATTGCCAGTTGGCAATTTAGCTGATTTTACAGGACATTCGCCCAGATTTAGTAAGACGGAATATTACCCATGCTTGACAATTTACGCAACTTTGCCACCACCATCCCAGGGAAAATCCTCGGGGTGTTTTTGTTAATCGGGCTGGCAGGCTTTGGTATTACCGGCGCCTTAGCCTCAATTGGCAGTAATACCGTTGCGCGCGTGGGCAATAAAGAGATTACTATTCGGGACTTTCAAACTGCCTATCAGGCACAAATCAACACTGCTGCCAGCCAGCTGGGCACTGTTCCAACGCCAGATCAGGCTATTTCCCTTGGAATTCCAAGCCAGGTAATCAGTCGATTGTCCACGGAGGCGGCACTGGATATTCTGGGCGAAGAAATGGGGCTTGGGGTTTCTGACGAACGTTTGGCGGAGGGTTTGCGTTCGGTCGCAGGCTTTGCAGGAACGCTTGGTACCTTTGACCGGGAAGTGTTTATACGGGTGTTGCAACAAAATAACATCACTGAAAAAGAGTATTTTGATGCGCGACGCGAAGCTGCAAAGCGCCAGCAAATTGCCCAGGCAATTTTTTCCCAAGCACCTGCGCCTGAGGTTTTGGGCCAGATTGTGCAGCGCTATGGCGAAGACCGGCGCATACTTGATTATTTTCTGATAGATGAATTGTCGCTGTTGCCCATCGCTTCGCCGGAGGACGATGTCCTTCAGGCCTATCTTGAAGAAAATCAGTTTTTGTATCGTACTGAAGAAATGCGCACAATTCAGGCAATCCAGCTTTCCCCCGAGGTTCTGGCGAAAAACATCAACATCAGTGATGTGGATATTGAAGCGGAATATGAGCGCACAAAGCAAAGCCTCTTCCGACCTGAACGACGTGAAATCAAACAAGTGTCTTTCGCTTCAGACCAAGTTGCCGAACAGTTTCAAGCCGCATTGGATGAGGGCCAGAACTTTGAAGAGGCAGCAACTGCGCTTGAACTGGAAGTTGCTGAATTGGGACGCTTGCTCAGGAGGGACATTCTTGATGTCAGGCTGGCGGACGCTGCCTATGGGGCTGAGTTGAATGAGGCGGTAATTGTACCAAGTGCCCTTGGGCAACGCGCCATTGTGGTGACAAATATTGAGCCTGAAAGCACTCTGTCACTGGCGCAGGCACGCCGACCAATTATGCAAAGGCTGGCAATAGCGAGGGGGCGCGAGCAGTTTATTGATGTGCTCGATCAAATCGAGGAACAGCGCGCTGCGTTTATTGATCTGGACAAAACTGCTGAACAATTTGATTTGACGCTGGTAAACGTGGCCATCAGTATTGATGGCAATGAGCTGGTTGATACACTCAACCTGGACGCTACTGAGGCCGAACGTATAGCTGCAGCAGTCTTTAGAGCTGAAATTGGCGGGCTTGCCGCAATGGCGACACTGGGGGCGAACAAGTCTGTTTGGTATGACCTGCTCAGCATTGAACAGGCACGCAATCAGGAGCTAAGCGATGTGCGCGAAACTCTTGCAACCGCATGGATGGCAGAACAACGCGCAATAGCATTGGCGGACAAAGCAAATGCCTTTGTTGAGCAGATAAATGGCGGGCAGCCCTTGCAGGATATTGCTGTCGTTAACGGATTTTTCCCTGTTATCTCACAACCCGTCAGTCGAGGTGGCGATGGGTCATCTGATATTGATGCAAATGTCGCAACCGTGGCCTTTTTGGGTGGCGAAAATCATGTTGGAACGGCCCAGAATGAAAACGGCGCTTATGTGGTTTTCAAAGTTTCAAGTGTGATGCAAGCTGAGGAACCACTACGGGCAGAGGATCGGGATTTTATTGAAGGGAATTACCGGGATAACCTGTTTACTGATTTTTCCACCGCCCTTCGTGACGATGCTCAACTCAGTATCAACCAGGGGGTATTAAATCAGGTGTTAGGCTTTGGCCCCTCTGGATCAACTCAACCTGGCGGCGGATTTAACTAGCCATGGACAGGCTGACAAACGCCGATGATTTTGAAGGATTTGCGTCAGGTTATGACAATGGCGCGAGCCAGATTGTCTGGCGGCGGGTAGTTGCAGACCTTGAAACACCGGTCAGCACATACTTGAAACTGGCGGCAGGCCGAACCAATTGCTTTATGCTTGAATCGGTGGAAAACGGCGATACGAAGGGCCGTTTTTCAATGATTGGCCTGGAACCTGATCTTATTCTAAAGGTGGAAAACGGTACCGCCTCAGTCAATCGTAATGCGGCAACCAACGCCAACGCATTTGAACCCGTTAAAGCACGCCCCCTTGATGCTTTGCGCGCTTTGGTAAGCGAAAGCCAAATCGTTGCTCCAAAAGGTGTGCCTGCTCAGTCAGCGGGTCTGTATGGGTATCTGGGTTATGATATGGTGCGCCAAATGGAGGATTTGCCGGATCCCAATCCCGATAGCTTAAACACGCCCGACACGATTTTGATGCGCCCGACAATTCTGGCAGTCTTTGATACGCTCAAGGATGAACTATATCTGACAGCGCCGGTTTATCCGCGCCAGGGTGTAAGCGCCCGGCAAGGCTTTGAAAGTGCCGTTAGTAAAATTGATGATGCCCTGGAGCGCCTTGAAGGGGCCCTGCCCCCACGACAAGGCAATTTGGATAAATTCAGCCTGGAAGATGTGAAAAGCAATACCAGTGAATCTGAGTATTTTTCCATGGTTAAAAAGGCAAAAAAGTATGTAACTGCAGGGGATGTTTTTCAGGTTGTGTTGAGCCAGCGCTTTTCCATGGACTTTACCCTGTCCTCCACCGCGCTTTATCGTGCGTTACGCCGGACAAACCCTTCGCCGTATATGTATCTGCTGGATTTTGAGGGGTTTTCAGTGGTTGGATCAAGCCCCGAAATATTGGTCAGGGCCGACAAGGGGGAAGTCACCGTTCGCCCCATCGCTGGCACCCGAAAAAGGGGCAAAACCCCGCAACGGGATCAGGAATTGGCTGCTGAGCTTTTAAGCGATCCCAAGGAGCTGGCGGAACATCTGATGTTGCTGGATCTGGGGCGCAACGATGTGGGCCGCGTGGCAAAAACCGGTACGGTAAAAGTTACCGACAAATTCTTTTTGGAATATTATTCCCACGTCATGCACATTGTTTCCAACGTAACCGGACAATTGGATGAAACGCGCTTTGATTATGTGGATGCACTGGCGGCAGGTTTCCCCGCCGGAACGGTATCGGGCGCGCCAAAAGTTCGCGCCATGGAAATTATCGATGAACTGGAAAAAGAACGGCGTGGCATTTACGCCGGAGCCGTTGGATATTTTGGTGCCGATGGCTATATGGACACCTGTATCGTTTTACGCACCGCAATTTTGAAGGATGGAAAACTCTACGTTCAGGCAGGTGCCGGCATAGTTGCAGATTCCGTTCCTGAACTTGAGCAACTGGAATGCATAAACAAAGCGCAGGCCCTGTTAAGTGCTGCCAAAGAAGCTGTGCGCTATGCGGGTGAAGCGAAAATGGGGCAATAATGGGCAAGTCTCTTGATACGCTGGTCATCGATAATTATGACAGCTTCACCTATAATCTGGTGCATTATCTTGGCGACCTTGGGGCAAAAACCCAAGTGGTGCGCAACGACAAGATTTCCCTTGAGGAAATCGATACCCTTGCCCCTGAGGCAATTATTCTTTCCCCCGGCCCATGCACACCCAGTGAAGCGGGCATTTGCGTAGATCTTGTGGGGCGGTTTTCCGGGAAAATTCCAATATTTGGCGTTTGTCTGGGCTTGCAATCCATCGCGCAGGCGTTTGGCGGAATTGTTGATGCCTCCCCTACCCTCATGCATGGGAAAGTTTCACCGATTTCCCACACGGGAAAAGGGGTTTTTGCAGCGATCAAAGCTCCTTTTGATGCAACGCGCTATCATTCATTGTGCGTTTCAAAACAGGGCCTGCCCGATTGCCTTGAAATTACCGCGCAAACAGCTGACGGGGTTATTATGGGTTTGTCGCATGTGAGCGACCCAACGCATGGCGTGCAGTTTCACCCTGAAAGTATTGCATCTGAACACGGGCATGATATTTTGCGAAACTTTTTGAAGCTGGCGCAAGAATTTTCTATCTCCAAATCCATCTAATTTGTAAACTTCAGGATTTCAAATGGCCTTAAAAACCGCATTGCAAAAACTGAGCGTCGGGGCAGACCTGTCTGAAGGGGAAATGTCTGCTGCCTTAAGTCTCATCATGGAAGGGGAAGCAACCGCTGCGCAAATCGGCGGGTTGTTGATGGGATTGCGGGTCAAGGGGGAAACCGTTGGTGAAATTTCAAGCGCAGTTGCCCTGTTGCGCAGTAAAATGGTGAGAGTTGATGCACCTGCCAATGCCATGGACATCGTAGGTACTGGGGGCGATGGGGCCGGCACTTTTAATATATCAACTGCTAGCGCGCTGGTGGTGGCATCAGCCGGTGTTCCTGTGGCCAAACACGGCAATAAGGCACTTTCTTCGAAATCTGGGTCATCTGAGGCATTGCAGGCGCTTGGCGTAAGGCTGGACCTTGAGGCCAGCGATATTTCAAAGTGCATAAAGCAGGCGGGTATTGGTTTTATGTTTGCCCCCAATCACCATCCGGCAATGCGCCATGTGGGACCGGCACGGGCAGAAATTGGGGTGCGCACCATGTTTAACCTGTTGGGTCCACAATCCAACCCTGCAGGCGTCAAGCACTATCTTTTGGGGGTTTACGCAAAAGAATGGGTAGAGCCTGTAGCCGCATCATTGCTGGCCAACGGGACCACATCTGCCTGGGTTGTTTTTGGCAGTGACGGTTTGGATGAAATCACCACCGTTGGCCCCACATATGTCACCGCCATTGAAAATGGTGTTTTGCGGAGTTTTGAGGTTTCACCTGATGATGTTGGATTGTCCATCGCCACCCCCCAAAGCCTGGTGGGGGGCGATCCGGCGCATAATGCCCGCGCAATAGTGGCCCTTTTTGAGGGTGAAACCAACGCCTATCGCGATATTGTTTTAATGAATGCCGGGGCGGCCTTGCTCATTTCAGGAAAGGCAAGCAGCCATCTGGACGGTGTGGAACAGGCAGCAAACCTTATCGATAGTGGCGCAGCGCAAGATACACTTGCAAAGCTTGTGGCTGTTTCAAACGGGGAAATCGCATGAACGATATTTTGAGCCAGATTACAGAATATAAGAAGTTGGAAATTGCCAAGGCCAAGCACTCTCACCCATGGGAAGACGTGGCTGCAAGGGCAAAAGAGGCTTCACCTCCGCGCGGATTTATGGCGGCCCTGCGGGAAAGGCAGAAACAAGGTGAATTTGGCCTGATTGCCGAGGTGAAAAAAGCCAGCCCATCCAAAGGTTTGATTCGTGAAGTTTTTAACCCGCTTGAAATTAGCCAGTCCTATGAAAAGGCCGGTGCGGCCTGTCTTTCTGTGCTAACCGATACGCCCTCTTTTCAAGGCAAACCAGAGTTTCTGGTAGAGGCGCGAAATGCGACCAACCTTCCCGTTTGGCGCAAGGATTTTATGCTGGAAACCTATCAGGTGGTTGAGGCGCGGGCATGGGGTGCGGATTGTATTCTGGTTATTTTGGCGGCTGTTGACGATGATGTGGCGCGCTATCTTTTGGATGCAGCGGCAGAATGGGGCATGGACACCCTGGTGGAAGTGCATGACCGGGCAGAGTTAGATCGCGCCTTGTCACTGAATGCCACCATGATCGGGATCAACAATCGAAATCTACGCACCTTCGAAACCAGCTTAAACACCAGTGTGGAGTTGGCAGCGGGGCTGGATGAAAGCAAGCTGATTATTTCGGAGAGCGGTATTTGTGACCATAATGACCTGCAAATGCTCAAAACCAAGGCCGGGATTACAACCGTTTTGGTGGGCGAAAGCCTGATGCGTCATGACGATGTCGGGCGCGCTACAAAAAACCTGCTGTTTGGAGAGAATTTGCAATGAGCAAAGTAAATCCTTTTACTCATCTAAATGCCCGTGGCGAGGCGCATATGGTGGACATTGCTGAAAAGGCAACAACCAAGCGCGTCGCCATTGCGCGGGGTATTGTTCAAGCCAGTGCAAAAACAGTATCAGCTATATTTGATAACAGTCTGAAAAAGGGCGATGCACTGGCGGTTGCGCGGATTGCAGGAATAATGGGGGCAAAACAAACCTCCTCACTTATCCCGCTGTGCCACCCGATTGCTCTCACCCATGTAAATATTGAAATCACGCAGATGAACGACACTGAAATTTTGATCGAAGCCAATACTCAAACTACCGGAAAAACCGGGGTGGAAATAGAAGCCCTCAGTGCGGTATCCATCAGTGCCTTGACATTATACGACATGGCCAAATCGATGGACAAGAACATGGTGATCGGTAGCATTATGCTGATCGAAAAATCCGGTGGGAAATCCGGGCATTACAGTCGCAAACCATAGGGATGTTAACATGCTGGGTTTTGATGAAGCGGTGGCGCGGGTTTTAGCACAAACCAAGCCTATGGGTCATGAAATTGTGGCACTGGCGGACGGGCTTGGGCGCATTTTGGCGCAACCGGTGCGTGCACAAATGACACAACCTCCATTTGCCGGCAGCGCAATGGATGGCTATGCGGTGCGCTCAAAGGATGTTTTTAACGGCGCCGTATTGACGCAAATTGGAGAATCTCAGGCCGGAGCTGGTTTTGATGGCACGCTGGGCGCTGGACAATGCACCAGGATTTTTACCGGCGCACCAATGCCCGATGGAGCTGATGCGGTGGTGATGCAGGAAGTCACCCAGGTGAATGGCAACAAAGTCACGTTCAAAAATTCCGTTGAAGCCGGCAATAATGTGCGAGATAAAGGATTGGATTTTTTGCTCGGAGACACGCTGCTTGGTTCGGGAATCCTGATTGGACCCGCAGCAATCGGGCTGGCGGCCACCGGCAACGTCCCTCAACTCACCGTATTTAAGCGCCCCACCATTGGCTTGATTGCCACCGGTGATGAACTGATGCCACCTGGAAGCAATTTGGCACCGGGGCAGATTATTGGCTCAAACAGTTTTGGCTTAACTGCTTTGTTTACCCCCTATGCCGAAAAAATTGTTGATATGGGCAATGCACCGGACAAAGAAGACTTGTTAAGGGAA
>JAJRRJ010000155.1 GCA_024279575.1 Alphaproteobacteria bacterium
CACAGAACCCCAAACATATATCGAGGCGAACAAGAACAGCCAAACCACATCCACAAAATGCCAGTACCAGGCGGCAAATTCAAAACCCAGATGTTGTTTGGAGGTAAAATGTCCCTTCATCATTCGGGCCAGACACACGATCAGAAAAATAGTACCAATTAGAACGTGAAACCCGTGAAACCCGGTGGCCATATAGAATGTGGCCCCATAAATGTTGCCGGCAAATGAGAACGTGGCGGCAGCATATTCAATTACCTGTACAACGGAAAACAATGCGCCAAGCAAAATTGTCAGAATAAGTCCCCACTTAAAACCCTGGCGATCATCTTCAAGCAAAGCGTGGTGCGCCCAGGTTACCGTCGTGCCCGAAGCCAGCAATATCAAAGTGTTGAACAGGGGCAGGTGCCATGGATCAAAAACCTCGATACCCGCCGGGGGCCATAGACCTCCGGTTGCTGCCACACGGGCAAACTGCTCCACATCGTCAACCCGGAAAAATCCGTCAAAATATGCCCAGAACCAGGCAACAAAGAACATTACTTCCGATGCAATGAACAGGATCATGCCATAGCGATGGTGCATTTGAACCACCGGGGTATGATCGCCGGAATTGGCTTCCTTTATAACATCAGCCCACCAGACAAAGGCACTGTAAAGCACGCCTGCAAAGCCGATGAACAACGGCCAGGGGGTAACATCGCGCATCCATGCGATCGCCCCCAGAGCCATAATAAATGCCGAAAGCGAGGCAAGTGCCGGCCAGGGACTTGGGTCCACAAGGTGATAATCGTGATTTTTACTTTGTGCGGACATGCTTAGCTACTCCCCGTATCAACGTTATAGAATGTATAGGACAGTGTAATTTCTTTCACTGTGTCAAGTTCCAGAACCCCGTCCAGCTCGGGATCCAGAAAAAAAGTTATAGGCATTTCAATTGATTCACCAGGTGCCAGTGTTTGCTCGGTAAAACAGAAACATTCAATTTTGTTGAAATATGCCCCGGCGATATCTGGTGCGACGTTGAATGATGATGTCGCCGTCACTTCCTTGTCGGAAATATTGGTGGCAACATAATTTACTGTCTGCACTACACCGATTTTATCTGTAAGTGTCGTTGCCGGCTTAACAGTCCATTGCAGATCGCTGGAAATATTTGAGTCAAAGCGCACGCTCATTGTGCGCTCGATAATACCATTAATATTGCCTGCAGACACTTGCGTTGTGCCGCCAAAACCTGTGACCTGGCAAAATAATTTGTAAAGCGGCACCGCAGCATAGGACAGGCCAATCATGCCCACAACAATGGATGCGCAAATTAAAGCGACCGAAAGGTTGCCCCTGCGTGGTGGATGTGCGTTAGAAACTGTTTCAAGAGTTGCCATCTTTTACAGCACTCTTGAAAACAGGTCAGGACCCATTTTCACTATGGTCAGAGCATAAAAAATTATTACCAGAGTGACTAATCCCAGAGCAATTGCAATGGAGCGACGACGCTGACGCTTTTTGTATTCTTCACTCAGTAATTGCTGATTTGGCTCATCAGGGTTTTTTTTAGGTTCACTCATCTCAGGAAACTCCACTCATACGAAAGAACAGCGTTTCAAGCAAAAGCACCAGAAAAATCACAAACAGATAAGAAAGTGAAAATGTGAACAGTTTGCGGGCGCGCTGACGCATCTGCTTGGCATCCCCGCCAACAAGGCGAACCGACAATGTCAACATTGCAATACCCAGAACCGCGGCGACGCCACCATAAATATATCCGGCAAATCCAAAGGCAACTGGCAACAAGCCTGCGATTGCCAGCAAAGCCGAATAGATAATAATTTGAACGATTGTAGCCCGCTCCCCTGCCACATTGGGCAACATGGGGATTTGGGCAGCTTCATAGTCGCCCTTTTTATAGAGCGCCAGCGCCCAGAAATGGGGCGGCGTCCAAAGGAAAACGATAGAAAAAAGTACCAGGGATTCTACACTTATTGACCCCGTTACAGCAACCCAGCCGATTACTACTGGAAAAGCTCCTGCGGCGCCGCCGATTACAATATTCTGCGGCGTAATGCGCTTAAGCCAGATCGTGTATATTACCACGTAGTAAAATATGGTCAGTGCCAGAATACCAGCTGCCAGCAAGTTGGTGGCAAGACCCAAAAGAGATACTGAAAAACCCGCCAAAAACAGTCCAAAGCCCAAAGCCTGGTTTTTCTTCATTCGCCCGGCGGGAATGGGTCGATTTTTCGTACGACTCATAATGGCGTCAATATCTGCATCAAAATACATATTGAGTGCACCAGCTGCGCCCCCGCCAATGGCGATGGTGAGGATTGCCAGCACCCCAACGAAAGGGTGCAAGCTGTTTGGTGCCAGTAACATGCCTACGAGTGCGGTAAACACCACAAGGGACATCACACGTGGTTTAAGCAACGCGAAATAATCACTTACGTCAGCGCCCAAGTCCGCCTGTTGTATTCCCGTGCTGCTGTCCAAATAAGCCAAACCTCTATCTATCCTTTTTTCCTATTTGATACGCGGAAGCGTTTCAAACTGGTGGAAGGGCGGTGGTGAAGACAAAGTCCATTCAAGAGTCGTGGCACCTTCTCCCCAGGGATTATCAACCGTTGGGCGTTTTTTCACCCGTGCGTCAATCAGGCACCAGATAAAGACAATCATGCCAACAAGAGTAACCAAATAGCCGATTGAAGAAACATAGTTCCCAAGGGAAAATGCGTCAGGGTAATCGATGTAACGGCGCGGCATGCCAGCCATCCCAAGAAAATGCTGAGGGAAAAAGATCAGGTTTACGCCGGCAAACGTGATCCAGAAATGCATATTGGCTAAAAACTCACTATACATATGTCCGAACATTTTCGGGTACCAGTAATACCACCCTGCAAACACCCCAAAGGTTGCGCCCAGGGACATGGTGTAATGGAAATGGGCCACAACATAATAGGTGTCATGCAGTGCGCGATCAGCTCCCGCATTGGCCAACACAACGCCTGTTACGCCGCCAATGGTGAATAAGAAAATGAAGCCAATGGCCCACAGCATCGGGGTTCTAAAGGTAATTGAGCCCCCCCACATAGTTGCAAGCCACGAAAATATCTTGACGCCGGTTGGCACCGCAATAACCATGGTCGCAGCCACAAAGTAGCGTTGAACATCAAGGGAAAGGCCGGTTGTGTACATATGGTGTGCCCACACAACAAACCCGACAACCCCAATGGCGACCATGGCATAGACCATACCCAGGTAGCCAAAGATTGGTTTTGTGGAAAATGTTGAAATAATATGAGACACGATGCCAAAACCTGGCAAAATCAAAACATAGACTTCCGGGTGCCCAAAAAACCAGAACAGATGCTGATAAAGAATAGGGTCGCCGCCCCCTTCAGGGGAAAAGAAAGAAGTGCCAAAATTTCGATCAGTCAAAAGCATGGTGATCGCCCCCGCCAAAACCGGCAGTGAAAGCAACAACAAAAATACTGTGACCAAAATTGACCAGGGGAAGAGCGGCATTTTATGCATGGTCATGCCAGGCGCACGCATATTAAAAATGGTCGTAATAAAGTTGATCGCCCCCAGAATTGAAGATGCGCCGGCCAAATGCAGTGACAGGATAGCAAAATCCACCGCGGGTCCGGGGCTCCCGGTTGTCGAGAGCGGAGCATAAACCGTCCAACCCACACCTGCACCATAGGCTCCGGGCGACCCTTCAAAAAACAACGACATCAAAAGAAGCACAAACGCAAATGGCAGCAACCAGAACGAAATGTTGTTCATGCGTGGAAACGCCATATCCGGCGCGCCAATCATCAAGGGTACAAACCAGTTTGCAAAGCCCCCGATCAAGGCGGGCATGACCATGAAGAACACCATGATCAACCCGTGCGCGGTGGTGAACACATTGAACATCTCTTTGCCACCATCAATGGCGGCATCACCTTCAAAACCATAGACCATTGCTGCAAGGCCGTGAAAAATCTGAATGCCCGGTTCGGCAAGTTCCCAGCGCATCAAACCTGATAATGAGCCCCCAACGATCCCTGCAAAAATTGCGAAGAACAAATACATGGTGCCAATGTCTTTGTGATTGGTCGAGTAGACATAACGCCGCCATCCGGTTGGATGACCGTGTGCGTCCTGGTGTCCTGCTACTGCTTCAGCCATATTCGCGTCCTCTTTTTATTCTTTTAGTCGATGTGAATAATTTTGATTTTTTAGGGTTTAACTGATCGGTGGCAACATCGCGGCGGCCTCTTCAATCCCATCGGACTGAACCTTTGCGACCCATGCTGCAAACACCTCTTTAGAAACCACACGCACCGCTATGGGCATAAATGCGTGGTCCTTGCCGCACAATTCCGAGCATTGACCATAATAAATGCCGGTTTTGCGGGCATTAAACCATGTTTCGTTCAAGCGTCCGGGTACAGCATCAATCTTTATTCCAAAGGAGGGAACCGCAAATGAGTGGATCACGTCAGCGGCAGTTACCTGAACCCGTACGGTGGTATCCACCGGCACAACCAGATCAAAATCTACTGCCAACAGCCGAGGCTCGTTTGGCTTTTGTGCAAGGCGCTCCTCATTGGAAAGCATAAAGGAGGAAAAATCTGCGCCATCATAGTCCACATAATCATAATCCCAGCTCCACTGAACGCCGGTTGCCTTGATGGTTAGCCCTGGTGCAGGCATTTCCACTTCGCCAAAGGAGAAGACATTGGAACCAAGATACTTGCGTTCGCCATCAGGAATTGTCTGTTGATCGGCCAACACCCCAAAAGAGGGGACAGCAATAACAATCAAAATAACGATTGGCACCACAGTCCACACAATCTCAACCAGAACATTATGGGTGGTCTTTGAGGCAATGGGATTAGCACGCTTGTTATACCGCACAATAATGTAGGCCAGCAAAATGGTTACGAAAATCACGATCAACGTAATTGTCCACATCAGGACACCATCATGGAAAGCGATGATTGAGTCCATAATCGGGGTCACAGAAAGCTGAAAGCCTGTTTGACCGTTAACTGCCTGACCTGCCACCGGTTCAGTTTGCGCCAAAGCGGAGAAGGGAAACAGAGCCGGAATAATTGCAAAAGTGCTCGCAAGCACTGTTTTAGCTTTAGCGCTCAAATTGGCCAGATGTGAAAAAATATACTGCACAGAACCCCCCCTTGGATAAAAACCATATCCAAGCCTTAAATATTGGAAGACCTGCTCCCAATAAACACCTGGACAAATAACGCACGTGACGCGACTCGCGACACACTCCCTCTTATATATAACTTTGATCTAGATCAATTACCCTCACAGAAGCAAGCTTTGAGGGTGCGACAAAATGGCACTGATCCCTGATTTTCCTATTTCAGCCCCACAGGTTCAGCAAAAAACTTCTCGGGCATTGTCAAACTTTCACCAACTCGCCTCATTTGCTTGACAAGAGGGGGCAGCTACTGAACACAGAATATGTTAAAATCCGAATCTACTATCGACGCCTTTTAGGGAGACCAAATTAAAGTGATAAATGTATTGCGCACCACAGTCGCCGCCGTTTTGATGAGTATTGTGAGCCTGTTGGCCACCAGTTTCCCCGCTATGTCGCAAGGGGTTGTTCGCGCTCAACACGGGGATTGGCAACTCAGCTGCGACACTCCACCGGGGGCCACTTCAGAGCAATGCGCTATTATTCAAACTGTGACGGCTGATAACCAACCTAATGTGGGTTTACGGGTGGTGGTACTTAAAACTGCAGATCAACAATTTACAATATTGCGCATCCTTGCACCTTTGGGGGTTTTGCTGCCAAACGGTCTGGGGTTAAATATTGATGGCCAGGACATGGGGCGGGTTGCGTTTGTGCGGTGCATGCCTGAGGGGTGTATCGCCGAAGTGATTATGGATGAAAACCTCATCAACGTCCTTTCAAATGGACAAACAGCAATTTTCGTTGTGTTCAAAACTCCTGAAGAGGGCATAGGTATTCCGGTGTCACTGGTAGGATTTACTGCCGGTTTTGCCGCATTGCCCTAAGGGGAAAATACATTAACAAAAATAACTAAGTTCAGAAGGCACTTATTTGATGCAATATTGTGACTTGTTGCGTGGGGCGTGATAGATGTTCATTTGTGTGCTCTGCCGGGTGTATAAATGAGAGATGGGGAGCCTCCACAAGTTACAATGAAAACTATTCTAATCGTAACAGATGCGTGGCACCCACAAGTAAATGGAGTTGTGCGTACGCTTGACAAACTGGCAAGTCATTTGCGTGCCAGGGGTTTTAATGTGGAGTTCCTTGAGCCCTCTGCCTTTAACACATTCCCCCTTCCCACTTATGGCGAAATCCGGGTTTCAATTGCGGGGCCCCGCAAGATCAGGCAACGGGTTGAGGCAATTGCTCCCCACTATATACACATAGCAACCGAAGGCCCACTGGGGATTTTGGCGCGGCGCTATTGCATCAAGAACAATTTGGCATTTTCCACTTCCTTTCATACCCAATACCCTGAGTATTTGCGGGCGCGCATGCCTGTGTCGCTCAAACTTTCCTATGCAATTTTACGAAAATTTCACCGGGCGGCAAAACATTGTCTTGTTACATCAAAAACAGTAAGTCAGCGTCTTAAATCGCACGGGTTTGAAAATATTGCCACCTGGTCTCTTGGTGTTGATCTGGAAACATTCAACCCAAAGTACCGTGATGAAACCGCCCCTGAGTTTGATCTTCCACGGCCCATATTTTTATATGTGGGGCGCGTTTCGGTGGAAAAAAACATTGAGGCGTTTCTTAAAATTGACTTGCCGGGCAGTAAGATTGTTGTGGGTGACGGCCCTCTCCTGGCCCAGTTGGAAAAGCAATATGCAGATGTAACATTTGCTGGAACAAAGCATGGGGAGGAACTCTCCAAATATTATGCCAGTGCGGATTGTTTCGTTTTTCCCTCGCGCACCGATACGTTTGGTCTGGTATTACTGGAGGCAATGGCCAGTGGTTTGCCGGTTGCCGCCTATCCGGTTCAGGGGCCCCTGGATGTGGTGGGAGGCGAAGGGGCGGGCATCCTTGATGAGGATCTGGCACTTGCGGCAATAAAAGCTGTAAAAATCCCCCGAAAATTTTGCCGTGATTATGCCAGAAAATTTACATGGCAGGCCTGTACCGAGCAATTTTTAGATAACCTTCCTCCGGTCAAATAGCGAGAATTTACCTGTAAACACAGATAGCCGGTCACAGTTCGAGCAATCCAATTAACAAATATATGCACTTGCGAGCAGGGCTTTCAATCCTTATAGGTCCATGTCTGCATCTATATGTCCGGAGCGGTATTTAACATCCGACAAGTGGTTTTAATTGGAGAATTTGCATGGCTGTAAAAAGCGGTCGGCGCAAGGCCGTGTTTACACAGGGCTCAACAATGCGCCACGTCATCATTATGACCTCAACGGCGGCCATTGGCATGATGGCTATATTTTTTGTTGATGCTATCACCCTGTTTTATATCTCCAAGCTAAACGATCCGGCGCAAACCGCAGCAGTAGGGCGTTCCGGTTATGTGATTGGATTTCTGATTGCTGTAACCGTTGGTATGATGATCGGATCTTCGGTCCTCATTGCAAAGTCCATCGGACAGAAAAAATATGACCTTGCCAAACGCTATGGCGGTTCAGCAATCCTTGGCGCCTTCGTCTTTGGTTTAGTGTTCGCAGGCGCCCTGATAGCAACAACTGACTGGTTTTTAGGTTCCCTTGGTGCTACCGGGGGCTCCCTGTCCCATGCACAAACCTATCTCAGAATTATTCTTCCAGGTATGCCATTCATGGCAATTGGCATGATTTGCATGGGTATTTTGCGGGCCTGGGGTGCGGCAAAGGAATCCATGTACATCACACTGGTGGGCGGCATATTAACCGCCGCCCTCGACCCGATATTTATTTTTGTGCTGGATTTTCAGGTAACCGGCGCGGCAATTGTTTCGCTGATTGCGCGACTGAGCTTTGCGGCTCTGGGACTGTATTATGTTTTATCCGGCGACAAACTGATTTCATGGTCGCATATTAAACAGATAATTTCAGACTTGCTGGACATGGCAAAAGTGGGAATACCTGCAATGGCCACAAATCTTGCGGCACCGGTCGGCCTGTTTCTTGTTGCTCAAAAAGTTGCGGAATATGGAGATAATGCCATGGCGGGAATGGCTGTAGTGGATCGCCTGGTTCCTTTGGCCTTTGGAGTGATTTTTGCACTTTCGGGTGCGGTGGGGCCAATTATTGGTCAAAATTTTGGTGCCGGACTATATGATCGGTCTCGGCAGGGGCTGATTGACGGTGTCAAATTCAACATGGTCTATGTGCTGTTTGCATGGGCTGTGCTGTATTTTGCGCGCAACTTCATTATTGATGCCTATTCCGCCACCGGGGATATGGCGCTGATGATCAATCTGTTTTGCACAATCATGGCGGCCGCATTCTTCTTTAACGGACTGTTGTTTGTCACCAATGCGGCCTTTAACAATCTTGGCAAACCCCTCTGGGCCACGGCCTTTAATTGGTCGCGACAAACAATTGGGGTTGTGCCTTTTGTGACCCTTGGGGCCATGTGGGGCGATCTGCCCGGGATCGCCTATGGCATGGTTTTGGGCAGCGTACCGTTTGCCCTTGTTGCAATCTTTGTTGCATTACGGCTGATTGCGAGTTTTGCAAAAACAGACCAGGTCTGAAATATAAAAAACCCCTCTCGGCTTTTGGCTGAGAAGGGTTAGGTCAATTACTGACCCTGGGGTTCAAGAAAATTACCCTGTGCGAGCGCACTGGCAAATATTGGTTAGTTCACCCAAATATTTGCAATGTGATGGCGCCGCGTTGCAAAAAAATCTGAACGCGATGCGCCATCCATATAGCGCGCGTCAAAAAGGTCGCCCCGGTTCAATCCAACATCATTGAGCTGGTGGGCATCCATTTGAGCTAAACTACGAGCGGATGCTTTGTTGGCGAAATAGGTTTTGATAGATTTTATCATGTTCATAGTCGGTCTCCTTGGGTTGCCTCCCCCAAATCATTGCCCTCACGGCTTTTGTATCTGGGTCGGTGCGTCGTTTATGTACTCAATTTAGGGACTTGCTATTCATTAGTCCAACAAATAGATTTCATCAAACCTATCAATAACTGTGATGAGAGCGCCCATGGCAACGCCCCTAGATCTGGACCAGTTACAAAGCTTTTGCGTAATTGCTGACTGCGGTAGCTTCACAGAAGCTGCGCGGCGGGTGCATAAAACCCAATCTGCTGTATCGATGCAGATCAAGCGGCTTGAAGAAAGGCTGGATGAGGCATTGTTTTCCCGCGAAGGTCGTTCAATAACGTTGACCGCACAGGGAAGTGAGCTTTATCCGCTGGCGCGGCGCATGTTGCGCACCAATGCGGAAATAATCGATCTGTTTTCCAATACTGAACTGACCGGCTCCATTCATTTCGGGGTGCCAGATGATTATGCGGTACGGCTTCTTCCGGTGATTTTGTCCCAGTTTCAACGTACGCACCCAAAAATTGCAGTCGACGTAAAGTGCCATTCTTCTAACGATCTATTATCGGGAATGCATTCGGGTAAATTCGATCTCATTGTTTTTACTCAGGGCACTCAACATGAATTTGGCGAGGTCTTTCGTACCGAAAAAATGCTCTGGGTGGGGGGGCGCAACGGCATGGCGGTCAAAACCGACCCTCTGCCTTTGGCGCTAGGGGATCATAGTTGCTGTTGGCGGGCCGATGCGGAGGAAGCACTCAACAGGCTTTCACGGGACTTTCGCATCGCCTATACGTCCTCCAACGCAACGGCAATTACCAGTGCGGTGTTATCAGACCTGGCGGTGGGGATATTGCCACAAAGCGCCCTGCAACAGGGAATGCAGGTTCTGGGCGCAAAAGAGGGCCTGCCAAAACTTCCCGATGCGCAGGTTGCGGTCATGCGCGCCAGCCACGCCTATGGGGGGATTTATGATGCGCTCAGCGATCATATTGTGGCAAGTCTTGGTAATCTGGAAGGGGAAGATCCCCTGAACAAACAGGCGGCGCAGTAGATTTATTCTACGAGTAAGGACTGCTAAATACTCAAGAAATCATAAGTTCTTTATATAGCTGGTTCAGATCGCCTGCCCATTCCCCCTCGTAGCGCTCCAACAGACATTCTGCATGGGTTTTTTCCGTTTCAACAATATCATTGAGCGGGGCCAGAAACTGGGTTTCATCAACCTGTTCCCAATTCATGTTTGAACGCGCTTTCAGGCCCGCAGTGCTGATTTCCAACACTTGTTTGGCAATATCGTTGACGGTTCCGGCGCGAAATGGCGTATGAATGGCCGATGTTGGCACCTCGTCGCGCAATAACTGGCGCTCTTCTTCACTCCAGTCCTTGACCAGGTCCCATGCCGCATCAAGCGCGTTTTGGTCATAGAGCAACCCCACCCACAGGGCAGGCAACGCGCAAATGTCTGCCCAGGCACCACAATCAGCGCCGCGCATTTCAAGAAATTGTTTCAGGCGAACTTCAGGAAAAATTGTTGAAATATGGTCTTCCCAATCGACAACGCTTGGCTTTTGCCCAGGAAGTTGTGGCAGGTTCCCTTGCAAAAACTCACGGAAACTCTCCCCTGCACAATTCACATATTTGCCTTCTCGCATTACAAAATACATCGGCACATCCAGCGCATAATCCACATAGCGCTCAAAGCCCATGCCATCCTCAAATACGAATGGCAGCATGCCAGTGCGTGCATTATCGGTATTTTTCCAGATATGGGACCGAAAAGACAAATAGCCGTTTGGCTTATTGTCAAGAAACGGGGAATTGGCAAACAAAGCTGTGACTATAGGTTGCAACGCGAGGGAAACCCGCAATTTTTTGACCATATCCTGCTCATCAGAAAAATCCAGATTCACCTGCACTGTGCATGAGCGAAACATCATTGAGGTGCCAAGGGTTCCAACTTTTTCCATATACGGTTCCATGATGGCATAACGGCTTTTGGGCATAGGAGAGATATCATCAAGCCCCCATGTGGGGCTTACCCCCA
>JAJRRJ010000005.1 GCA_024279575.1 Alphaproteobacteria bacterium
CTCATCGGATTCTTTGGCGATCCGGGTGATTTTTTTTACAAGGTCGGCAGCGGCGGCGCTCAGGGCATTGGCGGCACGGTTGGCTTCGCTGTTCTGCCCTTCTTGTACGCCACGCTGGTATCCCTTTTCTTCGGCTTGCTTCAGTAATATGGCCAGTTCTCTTTCTCCGGTCAGGCGCGTATTTCTGTTGGACTGGCTAAGGTCCAGATCAAAGGCAAACTTTTGCGGGGTTGCGTTCAGGCTCATCCAACCATCTCCACATCAGCTGAGCCTTTGGTGATTATGATATCACCTTTGGCGGCCATATCCTTGGCGATGTTGACCAGGCGACTTTGCGCTTCGTCCACATCTGAAAGACGAACAGGGCCCATAGCTTCCATATCATCTTTTGCCATTTTGGCGGCGCGGGCCGACATGTTGGAGAAAAACAATTCTTTTGCAGTGTCGTTGGCCCCTTTGAGAGCCAGGGTCAGGTCGTTTTTGTCTACGGCCTGTAACAGGGACTGGATGGCGCTGGCATCCAGATTTATCAGATCATCAAAGGTGAACATCAATTCCTTGATGCGGGCGGAGGCTTCGCGGTTCACGTCTTCACGGGCGGTGAGAACGCGGGTTTCGGTTTGTCGGTCAAAGGAGTTGAAAACATCCGCCATCAGCTCGTGCGGATCACGCTTTTGGGTATGGGAAAGGGTCGACATAAATTCTACACGCAAGGTGCTTTCAATTTTTTCCAGAATTTCCTTTTGTACCGGTTCCAATGAGAGCATGCGTTGCACCACATCCATTGCCAGCTCTTCAGGAAGGACCGCCAGCACGCGTGAAGCGTGGTCTGTGGCCAGCTTTGACATAATGACCGCCACGGTTTGGGGATATTCATTTTTGAAATAGGCGGCAAGAATATCCTCTTGCACGTTGGAGAGCTTTTCCCAGATATTGCGCCCGGCAGGACCACGAATTTCTTCCATAATTGAGTCAACACGCTCGCCGGGAAGAAATGATAAAAGCAACCTTTCTGTGGTTTCTGAATTGCCGGAAATTGACCCGTTGGAGGAGAGCAGGGTCACAAAATTAACCAGCAGTTTATCCAGCATGTCCTGGGTAATGGGCCCCAGATTGGACATGGCGCGGGAAAGCTGGCGAATTTCAATTTCGTCAAGTTCGTTGAAAATTGGTTTTGCATAATCGGGGCCAAGCGCGAGCAAAAGCACAGCAGCACGTTCGGCTCCGTTCAGATCACGATTTTCAGCATCGTTGCCAACGACTAATCCACTTGGGTTTGCTTCAGAATTTGCCATGATGATCAGGCCGCCTCAGTGAGCCAGTCGCGCACTATCACGCTGGCCTGTTTCGGGTGTTCCTCAATCAAACCACCTACCTGATTTAAGGTGCGGGACTGGGCTTCACCCTGGCTTTTTGCTTCGCCCATGAGGTCCGCTCCAATTGATCCTGGGGCTCCTGTTGGCCCATCCGCACTTAATCCGGCCTGTGCTGCGGCTACGGCCATTTCCGGTGTTGTTTGTGCATCAACCGTCTGGTCGCTGGTCAGGGGTAAGGGGGCTTCCGGCTCTAACACCCGCTTGATGAGTGGACGCATAACAAACAGCATCAAGGCGATAGAGATGATAAGTGTCACCAGCATTTCAGCAGCTGACATCAGATCATCACGGGTAAAATCAAATAAACCGGCCGCTTCAGTTCCAATGGCGGCAATGTCGGGGCGTTCAGCAAATTGCAGGTTAGAAATTTCCACCTGATCACCACGCTCAGCATTGAAGCCCATGGCGGAACGCACCAGCGCGCCGATTTGCACCATTTGCTCTTCGGTGCGCGGGGCGTAGGTTGATGCGCCGTTGGCATCTGTGGTGTAAACACCATCAACAAGCACTGCAACGGAGAGGCGTTTAATTGCCCCCGCTTCAATGATCTGGGTCTGGGTGGATTTTGAAATTTCGTAGTTAATTGTTTCTTCGGTGGTCGCCGATTGGTCCGAAGCTCCCTGACCTGCACTGTTATTTGCAGTGGCGCCGGGCAATTCGTTCCCCACGGTGACGGCGCCCCCGTCATTGGCACCATTGGATGAATTGGAGAGCTCACGGGTTTGCAATGAGCGGACAACCTGCCCTTCGGGGTCAAAGGTTTCTGAACTCTGGGTCATACGGTTGAATTCAAGGTCGGCTGAAACCTGGACGCGGACGCGCCCGGCACCAACAACATTACCAAGTAGTTCTTCAAGCCGTGCGCGCAAACGATTTTCCATGGCGGTTACGCGTTCATCCATATCGGAGGCGGCCACTGATTCGTCGCCGTTGCCATTGCCCGCAGCGAGCAGGCGCCCCGAATTGTCAATAATGGATACGTTGGAGGGGTTCATGCCTTGAATAGCAGAGGATACCAGGTGCTGAATGGCGTTGACTTCGGTGTTGGAGAGCGTGCCGCGTACACCAAGGGTGATGGAAGCTGAGGGGTCTGCCCGCTCGCGCCGGAACAGTTCGCGTTTGGGTAGAACAAGATGCACGCGGGCAGTGCTTACGCGGGCAAGGGAGGAAATTGTGCGGGCCAGCTCCCCTTCAGTTGCGCGAACAAGGTTGACGTCCTGAACAAAGGAGGTGGCGCCAAGTGTGCTTTGACTGTCAAATATTTCATAGCCGACCTGACCTGAATTGGGCAGGCCGCTGGAGGCAAGGTTCATGCGGATTGTGGTAATCTGATCGCGCGGTACTAAAATGGTATCCCCTTCGCCACGAATTTCATGGGGAATACCAGAGGTTTGCAGGGAAGAAACGATGGCGGAAGAGTCTTCAAAAGACAGGCCGGTATAAAGGGGGGCCATTTGAGGGGTGGTGGCGCGGAATATCAGGAGACCAAAAAAGCCCAGTAACAGTACCGAGACCAAAACCATGGACGCCAAACGGGCCATACCCAAGCGTTGAAGAATTCCACCCATTGCATTCATTGAATCTTGTCCAAACCAGTATCGTATTTTGCCCCCAATGATCAAAGTCGCGAACACTGGTAGGCAAAAATTACCTAGCGTATGGTAAACAAGTTCTTAACATTTTGAGTAAATTACACTTTTTGCGGCAATTTTTTCCGGGTAGCGGATTGTGATGCTATGCGAAAAATGGGGTTTTACTTGCGTTTTGGCTCAATTTGTAATGGAATTTGTTGGGTTTTGAGCGTAAATCTTTTGCATAGCGGACGCACAAGTGGGTTAACGTGGCGATCTGAACGGAATAAGCAATTTTCAGGGTGAGAAGTCAAAAAGGGATATATGCCATGGCAAAATTTATTATCATCTATCACGGGAGCGGCAATATGCAGAACATGACCCCGCAAGAGGGGATGGCGCATCGGGAAAAATGGATGGCGTGGGTGAAAGGGCTTGGTGAAGCTGTTGTTACGCCAGGGCAGCCACTCAAAGGTAATAAAATGCTTGGCAGTGAGGGGGTGTCTGACGCTAAAGGTGAAACGATTTCAGGTTACGCTATTATTGAAGCGGCGGATATGAGCGGGGCGCTGGAATTGGCCAAGGGCGATCCGTTTGTGGATATGGGCGGCACAATTGAAATTGCGGAAATGGTTATGATGGGGGGGTGATCCCCAAGCCCCCCGGGCGTTTAGTTGATGGGATAGGGGCGTTGTTCCTCAATGGTTTCCATGGCAAAATTTGAGGTCACTGCGTCAAGTTCCACCCCCTCGATGAGGCGGCGGTAAACCGCATCATAACTTTTCATATCCTGAGTAACCACTTTGAGCAGATAGTCATAATCGCCCCCGATGCGATAAAAGTCGATGACTTCAGGAATGTTTGAAACGTGGCGGGCAAACTTTTTGAGCCAGGCGCCGGAATGATTGCGGGTTTTCACCATCACAACAACCACAAGCCCCAACCCCAGTTTTTCGCGATCAAGGCGCACGGTTTGTCCCAGAACTATTCCCTGTTTTTTTAGTGCCTTTAGCCGGTTCCAGCATGCGTTTGGGGACAGATTGACATGTTCTGAAAGTTCGCGCTGGGACATGGACCCGTTGTTTTGAAGGAAGCGCAATATTTTTCTGTTAAATTCATCGAGCAATGGGAGCTTCATTCGATTATTTCCGTCGTTTTGAGTGTTATTTGATGTGGTTTTTGGAGTTTTACGATAAGTTTGCAGATTATACTATCGAAAGGAAACAAATATTTGGGTACATTTCGATGCCATTTGAGAAATTCAAAAATGCCCTCACTCAGGGTGATGTGATTGCGCGATTGCGCGAGGGGCTAATCGGGGAGGGCGCGCAAATTCAAACGCCCTACGGCCATAAAAAACTGGTTTATGCGGATTATACCGCTTCGGGGCGGGCGCTCAGGCAGATTGAAGATTTCATCATCGAGCATGTTCTGCCGTTTTATGCCAATTCTCACACGTCTTCATCATTTTGCGGGGCCTATATCACGAAGTTGCGTTGCAGAGCACGCCAGATTGTTGCCGAACAAACCAATGCGGGGGAGGACTGCGCGGTAATTTTCTCAGGATCGGGGGCAACTTCTGCCATCAACCGGTTGGTGGCGCTGTGTGAGGTGGCCAGTTTTGGAAAACAGGCCAGTGTCTTTATTGGCCCCTATGAGCATCACTCCAATATTCTGCCATGGCGGGAAAGCGGGGCTGAGGTGATTGAAATTCCTGAAGGGGCACAAGGGGGACCGGATCTTGAAACTTTAGCACGCGAACTTGACGCGCGAAAAGGCCAGCGCCTGCTGATAGGCGCTTTTTCTGCCGCTTCGAATGTGTCGGGAATTGTCAGTGACGTTGAAGCGGTAACGGCTGTATTAAAATCGTTCGGGGCGCTTGCGTTCTGGGATTATGCGGGGGGTGGGCCATATTTGCCCATTGATATGAACCCAAAAGATAAAGTGGGACTGGACGCGGTTGTTGTATCGCCCCACAAATTTATTGGTGGGCCGGGCGCTTCGGGTTTGCTGATAATGCGCAAGAGTGTCATTCGTCAGAAAAAACCAACATGGCCGGGGGGGGGCAGCGTTTCCTATGTATCCCCGTGGGGGCATAATTACCTGTCCGATGTGGGGGAGCGTGAGGAGGCGGGAACGCCCAACATTGTGGGGGATATTCGTGCGGCACTGGTCTTTTTGGTCAAGGAGGTCATCGGAGAGGATTTTATTGCGTCTCGCGAGCGCGTAACGGGGGCAATGGCGCTTGCTGTCTGGCAAAAAAACCCGAATCTGCATTTGTTGGGGGTGGATAAAACTATGCGCCTGCCGATTTTTTCATTTGCGGTGCGCGACCCCCAGGGGGGTTATGTGCACCACCAGCTTTTCACGCGTTTGCTTTCAGATGTTTATGGCATTCAGGGACGGGGGGGCTGCGTGTGTGCCGGACCATACGGGCATCGTTTGTTGCATGTGGGCCAGCAACAATCTGAAAAAATCCGTGATGCTATTCTTGCCGGGCATGAAATTGAAAAACCGGGTTGGGTGCGGCTGAATTTCAGCTATTTAATGGATGATGCGACGGTGCGGCACATTATTGACAGTGTTGATATGCTGGCGCGGGATGTGACTAAATATAGCGCGCATTATTCCGGCAATAATGCGGATGCCAATTTTTCCTATCAGAAAAAAATGGCGTAAGGGATGTTTTTGACGTTTATGTCAACCAAATTTGGCCCAGGCAATCAGCAATGGCAGGGACAGCCAGGTGTTCAACGCGCACCTCCCTGTCCTCTGGTTATGAGGCAGGGAATAATGCACTTATTTTGATTTGGCTCGAAAGCAAAATCAGCCTTCGCGGTAATGCTGAATCCAGGTGGTTCTGAGACCAGCCAGACCGTGCTTGTCGATCGCTGCCTGCCAGTTGAGGAACTCATCGACGCTTAACGTATAGCGCGTGCATGCCTCATCAAGGGAAAGCAGGCCACCGCGCACAGCGGCAACAACTTCGGCCTTGCGCCGGATGACCCAGCGACGGGTTGTTGGGGGGGGAAGATCGGCGATGGTTAAGGGAGAGCCATCAGGGCCGATCACATATTTTACTCTTGGACGCATTTGTACGGTCATACTACTCACAAACTCAAATTGACCTTCGATGAATTCAAGTTAGCGCGTTCTAGTAAATAATTGACTAAGCGTCTGTTTAGCCTTGGTTAAGGGTTTTGAAACAACAAAAAGCCGTTGCATGCGGATGTGCAACGGCCTTTGAAAAAATTGAAACGAATAAGTTAAGCGGCGCTCTGTACTGATTGCACAGAAGAGAGTTTTACTTCTGCCCCATCTACAATGAGGACGGGTTCTCTACCTGAAAGGTCGACGCCGGTAACGGTTCCGGTGATCTGGGTTGCAACGGGAACGTGGTTGCCATTGGCGTCCCTGCCGGCGATGGTAATGGAGTAATTGCCATCTGCAAGCTGGTTCCCTGCATTATCCGTACCATTCCAGATAAACTGACCATCACCGCTGGCCAGAGACACTTCCTCTGTGAAAACAACGTTACCGTTGGTATCGCGAATGGAAACAGTTGATTCAGGGGCGCTGCGGTTGGTAGAAAAATTCCAGGTGGCGCCACCACCGCTCAGGGTCGCATTGGCACCGCTTGCAGAGATGTTTTTGCCGATAAAGGTCACTGCCTCTATGTTGGCACCATTGCTGGCTGACAAAGTGAGTGCCTCAAGAAACTCGTTTGTTTTGAGTTGCTGCTCAACGGAGGTGAACTGAACCATTTGCTGGGTGAATTGGTTGGTGTCCAAGGGGTCCAGCGGGTTCTGGTTTTTTAACTGCGTGGTGAGCAGGGACAAAAGGTATCAAAATTGTCAGCGATGGATTTGCGTGAACTGGTCAGGGACGAGTTAACGCTATCAATTGCACTAATGGCCATAATGAGGTCCTTTTATATCCAAAACTATATCCACAGGGAAACGCCGCCGGGACTTATTGACCCCTTATAGGTCGCAATGGCTGTGTCAGAATTATCGGTTGTTATTGAGGGGTCGCCAGAATTGTTTTCTGTTTCGCCATTGTCTTCAGGATTGTTGAAGCCGTCACCGGAAAATGGATTTTCATTGAGGAAAAACTCAAGATTGGCGCGCTCGCCATTGAGTCCGGCCTGGGAAAGAGCACGTTCCAGTGCGCGGGAATCCTGTTGTAGTAATAGCAGGGTTTCGGGGCGTTCTACCAGCATTTTAGCGTGGACATTGCCCCCCTCATCAAGACTTAGCTGAATGTTGACGCGCCCCAATTCTGCCGGGTCCAGACGGATCTGAAAATTGTTGTTGCCGGCATTAAAATTACGGGCGATGGCGATGGCCATATGGGGTAAGTTGACTTTAGGGCTTTGATAGGCGGCCTTGACCGGCTGGAACAACATGGCCTGTTCGCGCTGGGTGGCGGATTGGCCTGTGGTTTGTGCCAGTAAAAGCGGATCGGTTTGTGTGACTACTTCACGGGTCTGAACGAATTGTAACTGGCTGAGCGAGGCCGCAAATCCGGCGGGTATTGGTGTGCCTGTGTTAGCTGTGTTGCTGGCGGGGGCAGCATTTTGGCCGGACGCAGAATTTTGTTGTGTGGTTGTGGCAACCCGGGCTTGCTCGCGAAGCTGTTGTTGCTCTGTGTTGTTACCCATCTGGCGTTGTAACTGGGCGGCAAGGGAATCACGGCTGGCAATTTGGTCAGGAGTGAGGGGAATTCCTGTGCTCTGGTTTTGCCCCGTAAGATTTTTTACAAGCGCCGGGTTTTGAAGGTTTTCTTCCAGTGCTGTCATCTGGGTCCCGGTCAGCTCATTTTGGGTCTGGCCGGTAAAGTTTGCCATGGAAGCGGTGTTGATCTGGGCCTGCTGCAAAAGCTGCGCGGCGGCTTGTTGTGCCGCAGTTTGTTGGGCTGTGGCCTGTTGCGGTGCGGCTTCTTGCAAACCAAGCGCTGTATTTGCCAATTGGGTGGCAGGTACTGCGCCAGTCGGTGTCTGAATGGCTTCGCGTACTGCTTGCCCAAGATTTGAAAGTCCCTGAAGCGCGGCATCATCCAGTTGCAGGTCATCAAGTATGCCGGGCACCATTGACGCCATTTTTTCCGGTGACATGGCGGTTGTTAAAGCCTGCGCGCTCAGGCTGAGGGAGGCATCTCCCAATTGCAGATTGATCCATGCTTCTCCGGTCTGGGCCGGTGAGCCAATTTGAACCAGTTCAGACACTTTTGGCCCGTTATTGCCACCAAGCATTGAGACCAGCGAGGAGAACAGGCCTTCAGGGGCCTCGTTTGCGCGGCTGGCTCCGCCAAGCAGAGCATCAATGCCTGATGTGGCTCCGGGTGCTGCAATGTTTAAATTCTGGTTCAAGTCTGAATAGTCCTTTTGGCGCATGTGGCGCTTATGTTCACCCTTCAGGTATGCAAGGGGCTTGCCAGTTTGCCTGCTTTCGTTAATATCTTTTGTTTTCAGATAGTTATGCCAATTTTGGTTTGTAATTTTTTGATGGGCCGGGGTAAAATTCCGGCAAAATTGTCGCTATGAGGCAAAATGTGCCCGGTTGTATTTCAGGTTTCTTGTGATTGAGAAACTTGCAATTGCGCGTTAAGGGGAAGAGGTATTTTGTTGTTTTAAGAACTGGAAAACCCATTGATGACGCGTTATTTTCCGGCTCTTTTTGTGGTTTTGTGGTCCACCGGGTTTATCGGTGCGCGCCTTGGCATGCCCCATGCGGAACCCATGTCGTTTTTGTCGGTGCGCTTTGTTCTGGTGATTTTTTTGTTGCTGGTTATGGTTCTTCTGGCACGCGCGCCCTGGCCGGGTTTGCGTGTGGGGCTGCATTCCATGGTGGTGGGTTTTTTGCTGCATGGTATTTATCTGGGGGCCGTTTTCTGGGCAATTGACCGGGGTTTACCTGCAGGAATTTCTGCAATGATTGTTGGTTTGCAGCCGCTGGCTGTAGCGGTTTTTGCCGGTTTTATTCTGGGGGAGGTTATTTCTAGGCGCCATTGGCTGGGTCTGGGAACAGGGGTTTTGGGGTTGGTTCTGGTGATCGCCCCTAAAATTGAGTTTGGTGCTGTGGGGATTACACCAATAAATGTTCTGGTGTTGATCGGGGCGACTTTGGCCTCAACGTTTGGCACGATTTATCAGAAAAAATTTGCTGCCAATGTGCCTTTGCGCACCGGTACTATATGGCAGTTTGCGGGGGCACTCATTCCTGTTTTGATTTATGCATTACTGTTTGAGAGTTTTGAGTTTGATTGGACCGGTGAGTTGATTTTTGCTTTTGGCTGGCTGGTGATTGTGCTCTCGATCATTTCCATATTTCTTTTGATGATTTTGATCCGGGAGGGAAGTGTTTCCAAAGTTTCCTCCCTGTTTTATCTGGTGCCGGCTTCAACCGCGATCATTGCCTATTTTTTGTTTGGGGAAACCTTGAACTGGATACAGTTGGTGGGGATGGTTCTGTGCGCCCTTGGTGTGCGGATGGTGGTGGCAAAGGGCGAACCGGCGATAAAACAGAGCTGATTGTGTTTGCTTCAGGAATGCTTTAATTGTTCAGATCATTCTGATTGGTCTGGGCCTTTACCCCAAACGAACACGAGAAAAAAATGAGCGAACAGTTAAACAGTCTGGGTCTGCCCGGCGCACCTGAAAATTGTCGGGTGGTGGTAGCCATGTCAGGGGGCGTGGACTCCTCCGTTGTTGCGGGAATTCTTTCCAAAGAGGGCTATGATGTGGTGGGGGTCACCCTGCAGCTTTATGACCACGGAGAAGCGGTGCACCGTAAAGGGGCCTGTTGTTCGGGTCAGGATATTCATGACGCCAAACGGGTGGCGGCGATGCTTGATATTCCCCATTATGTTCTCAATTATGAGGATCGGTTCAAGAAGGCGGTTATTGACCCGTTTGCTCAGGCCTATATTGAGGGGGAAACTCCTGTGCCGTGCATTACCTGTAATCAGACGGTGAAGTTTCTTGATTTGATGGCGGTGGCAAAGGATCTGGATGCGGCGGCGCTGGCGACGGGGCATTACATTCAAAGTAAACTGGTGGATGGAAAGCGCCAGATGTATCGCCCGCTCGATGAGACACGTGATCAGAGTTATTTTCTGTTTGCCACCACCCCTGAACAGTTGGATTATTTGCGTTTTCCGCTTGGTGGTATGGGCAAGGATGATGTGCGCGAACTGGCGCGCAAAATGGGTCTTGAGATAGCCGACAAGCATGACAGCCAGGATATTTGCTTTGTGCCGCAAGGGCGTTATGTGGATATTGTTGCCAAAATTCACCCCGAAGCGTTGGCCGTTGGTGATATTGTTGATCTTGAGGGCAAGGTATTGGGTCAGCATAAGGGCGTGGTTAATTATACGATCGGGCAGCGGCGTGGTCTTGGAATTGCTGCCGGGGAGCCACTTTATGTGGTGAAACTGGACCCCGCGCAGGGCCACGTTGTGGTTGGGCCTCATTCTGCGCTCAAGACCTATTCGGTACGTTTGCGCGATGTGAACTGGCTGGGGAAAGAAACGCTTCAGGCTGCGGCTTGCGGGAACGGGCTGGCCATTGAAGCGCGTATTCGCTCTACCCGAGCCCCCCAGGAAGCTGTGTTGCAGATCATTGAGGGGGAAGTGTTTGTGACATTGATTGCCGGTGAGCACGGAATTTCTCCGGGGCAGGCCTGTGTGTTTTATGCCGATGGGGACGATCAAACACAGGTGCTTGGGGGCGGGTTTATCGCTGAGGCGGTACCGGCGGTTTTTGCCGCTTGATAAAAAAACCATAATTGGCACCCAAGGATTTAGCTCGCCGAGGCGTCTAATCTTTAATTGAAAGATAAAAGTTGAGCGAAAAACCCATGCCAGGAGTGGCTGTTGCAGAGGCGGGTTCTGATATTTCTTCATCAAGGGGTGAGGAAATGAAGGCGCTTGCCCGCGATGCGATTGCGGGGGATCGGGCAGCATTTGGAGCTTTGCTTGAGGCGCAATATGACTTTGTGTTCGCAACGGCCTTCAAGTGGTGCGGTAATCGCGAAGACGCAGAAGATGTGGCGCAGGATGTGTGTGTGAAGCTGTCGCGCATTTTGAAAACCTATGACGGGCGTGCAGCGTTTTCCACCTGGCTTTATCGGGTGGTGATAAATGCGGTGTATGATTTACAACGCTTTCGTATGCGTCAGAATAAACAGGCCCAGGAGCTAAAGGCCACGGCGATGGCACAAATGGCGCCAAGTCAGGAGCAAAGCGCATTGACCAGTGAATTGTGGGCAGCAGTGCGCGCTTTGCCAGACCGCCAGCGCGATGCAATGCTTTTAGTTTACGGGGAAGAAAAAAATCATGCGGAGGTGGCGCAAATTATGGATTGTCGGGAATCCACCGTTTCCTGGCACGTTCATGCGGCAAAAAAAGCATTGAAGAAACTATTATGAGTGATCCAATGAATGACGATCTGCTGAAATCATTGAAAGACGTTGAAACACCGCGCCCCGACCAGTTTGCGCGGGCCAAGGCGCTAGGTCTTGGCATGGAAGAATTTGATGCGGTGCGCGCAGAAAAAACTATAAAAAATACAAAAAGTTCAAATGCGACCCAAGGAAATGGCCGCGCGGAACGTCCTATGTCCATTATCAATTGGATTAAAGGATTTATTCCCATGCAAGCTCGTTTTCCTGTCGTTGCCACATTGAGTGGTCTTTTGCTTTTGCCGCTTGGTGTTCTTTTGTATCAGAATACCGCCATCACCCCTATTGATTTCAGTTTGAAGCCCCCTGTAATTGCGGACAATTCAGCAGAAACTGAAATTGATCTCATAACTAAACCCGATGAAATTGCACCCGTTATCCGGACTCGTGCTGAACCGGTATTGGGTGAGCAGGTTGCGGGGGAAAGCATTGCCGGATATTCAACTCAAGCCGATCCAAGCCCTGAGTCGGGGATTGCTCCACTGCCTTCCCCAGTTCTTGAACAACAAACAATGGTTGTTGCTTCCTCTGAGGCCGGGGGTGCGCGTCAGCAGGGGGAATTGCTGCGGGTACAGGGAGGGAAAATTGCCGCCTCCGCACCACAAAATGTACCGGTTGGGGGGATAGTTGCGCCGACGCCAACCGATGGGTTTCTTTCTTTGGCACCTCAGAGCAATGATAATTTTGCCCAGTTCGAAGAAAGCCCGGTAAAATCTGTTGCCAGTGCGCCGGTTTCAACTTTTTCCATTGATGTGGATACCGCCTCTTATGCCTATGTGCGCCGAACCTTGAATGAGGGCCGTATGCCTGTTCCCGAGGCGGTGCGCATTGAAGAACTGATCAATTATTTTACCTATGATTATGCCGCGCCGCGCAGTGTTGAGACCCCGTTTGCGCCGCAGATTGAAATTGCCCCAAGC